>WFXU01000020.1 GCA_015490455.1 Hyphomicrobiales bacterium | reverse complement strand
TAGTATATTTATTCCGATAAGTTGAGTTATTTGAAGTTGTATGGTGTGGTTTTAGAGGGTGAATGGCTGGGGCATGGGTAAATTGTAGGGTAGTTTTGAGGGTAATTTTGTAGGGCTGATTGTGGGGCGTGGACTATTGAGTTGATTGTAGAGAGTAATGTCAGAAATGGCAGTTAGTTTAGGATATATTTCGGTGATGCAATTAATGTGGGTAGTCGCTCGCTATGTTCACTATTCTTTTTCTTATAAATTCTGCCCCCGATTCCCGACTTCCGATTTCTGATTTCCGCATTCCGAGCGACAAAATCTTCGCGCCCGACTGGTTGGGAACATATAAAACAGCCCAAAAACCCCCATAGGCAAAGCTGAATTTTAGGGATTTTTGGGCGATATTGACAAATGGCAAAATGATTAGGCTTCTACGCCTTGCGCATACCAATCAACAGACCAAAACTCAACATCATCAATAATATCACCCTCTTCTACGCGAAGTTTACCCTTATTATCGGTAATTGGGCCGGCAAATGGATGATATGAACCATTTATAATGCCTTCCTTAACCGCTTCAGCGGCAGCGACAACTTCGCTAGGTATTTTCTCATTATAGGGGCCAATAACAACTTCGCCTCCTGCCAGACCTTCCCAAGAGCTACCTGATTTCCATGTGCCATCAAGCACTGACTGCACAGCTTTAATATAATAAGGTGACCAAATATCAATAATTGCTGTTAAATGTGCATTTGGTGCAAAGGCACTCATATCCGCACCTTGTCCAAAACCGCCAATAATGCCGCGTTCTTCAGCAACTTGTAGGGCTGCTGGGCCATCAGTATGTTGAGTAATAATATCAACCCCCTGATCTATGAGAGCGCGGGCAGCGTCAGCCTCTTTTGCCGGGTCAAACCAGCTATCAACATAAACAACTTTGGTAATAAAGTCAGGATTTTTCTTCCTTGCTGCAAGATGAAAAGCATTAATTCCCATTACCACTTCAGGAATGGGGAAAGAGCCAATATAGGCACCTATACCTGTTTCGCTCATCATGCCGGCAATAGTACCAATAACTGCGCGTCCCTCATGAAAACGTGCATTATAAATTGAAAGATTTGGCGCAGTCTTATAGCCGGTTGCCCATTCAAATTTTACGTCGGGAAATTGTTTTGCCACTTTTAGCATAGAATCACCATAGCCAAAAGAAGTGCCAAAAATAATATCGTGCCCCTGTTGGGCTAATTCACGAAATACTCTTTCACTATCAGGCCCTTCGGCGACATTGGTAACAACTGTAGTTTCTACCTTATCTGCACCAATAGCTTCAATCATTTCTAACCTGCCCCTATCATGGGCATAGTTCCAGCCATTATCATCGGGGGTGCCAATTAGCACAAATGCCGCTTTTACTTTGGCTTTTTGCGCAAATATTGGCGTTCCAATCAATGGCAGAGCAGCGGCGGCGCCACCAATTTTTAAGGCATTACGTCTGTTGATTAATTTCATTTTTCTCTCCTATTTTGATTAATTAGTTGCAATAAATGGTTTTCCTAAACATGCTGGTGCGCTTGAACTTGCCTTATGGCGCAATGAAAAAATAACAAGCACAATAATTGTAGCTAAATATGGCAGACTTGCCCAGAGCTCAGAGGGTAAAATCTTAAAGATTCCCCCCGCTGCTTTTGCATAAACTTCCATTGTGGCAATAAGACCAAAAAGATAAGCACCCAAAAATAGGCGGGCTGGCTTCCAGGCGGAAAAAACAAGCAATGCTAGAGCTATCCAGCCGCGCCCCCCAGTTAGTCCTTCAACCCATTGCGGAGTTAAAATAAGCGGGAAACAAGCGCCGCCAATTCCGGCCATCATTCCACCAAAGCCCACAGCCCCATAGCGTATAGTAATTACTGAATATCCTATAGAATGGGCGGAAATATCATTTTCACCGACAGCGCGTAAAATCAGACCGGCACGGGTTTTATATAAAAACCACCAGACGATAAAAACCATAATAAGAGAAAAATAAACCAGCGGTGAATAATCAAAAAATACTCTTAATATTGGGTGATCGCGTAAAAATGGGGGAAAAATTGAACCAAATATTTCAATTGGTTTTCCTGTATAGGGCTGACCAAAAAGAGAAGAAAAACCCGCGCCAAAAATAGTCAGCGCCAAACCGGTTGCCACTTGGTTGGCTGAAAGAGTAAGGGTTAAAAAGGCAAAAATCATAGAAACAGCAGCTCCAGCAAAGGCTGCCGCTAAAATTCCAAGCCAGGCATTAGAGCTACTATAGGCAACGGCAAAGCCAACCACAGCTCCGGTTAGCATCATTCCTTCAACGCCCAAATTCAACACGCCACTTTTCTCTACCACTAATTCGCCAAGCGCTGCCAATAAAAGTGGAGTTGAAGCGCCAACCATAGTGATAATAATAGCAATAGTAAGATCAATATTCATATTATTTCTTCTTGTTTTTTCGCTCCCATTTGTCCTTTATCCACCCTGTTAATTCTGATAGGCTTTATTTTATAGTGCACCAGAACATCGCCGGCCAACAGCAAAAATAGCATAAGGGCCTGAAATAACCCAACTGCCGCATTAGGTAGGGCAATAGTAGTTTGTGCAACCTCCCCACCGACAAAACTAATTGCTAATATGATTCCCGCAAATAAAACTCCAATCGGGTGTAAGCGCCCTAAAAAGGCAACAATTATTGCTGTAAAGCCATAGCCGGTTGGAAATTGTGGCACCATTCGCCCAAAAGGTCCAGCTACTTCCAACATGCCGGCTAATCCGGCTAGCCCCCCACTGATTAACAAAGTCAGCCAGATAGTTTTATTTTCAGAAAAACCGCCATAACGGGCAGCATTTGGAGCTGAGCCAACTGTTTTTATCTGAAAGCCAAAAAGTGAGCGACTCATTAAGAGCCAGGCCAATAGGGCAATAATAATTGCAATCGGAGCACCCGCCTGAACAATAGTTCCCTCAATTATATAGGGTAAAGTTTGCCATTCATTAAATAAAATTGTTTGCGGTTGACCAAATGCAAAAGGGCTTTTCCAGGGGCCAAAGACCAAATAATTAAGCAAATTTACCGCCACATATGTAAGCATTAGCGAGGTAAGAATTTCATTAACCTTCAGCTTGGTTCGTAAAAGGGCGGGAATAAATACCCAAACCATGCCGCCAAATATTCCGCCAATCGCCATGAGAGGCAAAATCCACCAACCACTCATTTCATATGTAATAAGCGCAATGGCAGTGGCCGCTAGGCCGCCAACAATATATTGTCCCTCAGCGCCAATATTCCAAACATTTGCCCGATAGCCAATAGATAAACCAACCCCAATAATAATGAGAGGAGCGGCTTTAACGGCTAAATCCTGCCATTTTAACGGATTTATTATTGGAGTTAGAAATATCTCCCTCACCGCTGATAGACCGTTAAAACCCAAAATAGTAAAAATTATTGCTCCCAAAACCATAGTCATAATAACCGCGCCAATGGGAACAATAAATAGCATTAGTCGGCTTGGGTGCAGCCTTTTTTCAAGCTGAAGCTGCATCTGTTTCTACCTTTATTTTACTAGAACTTTCCTTTGGAACTGCTCCGTGAATACCGCCCATTAATAGGCCAATTTCTTCAATGCTCATATCACCAACCTTTTTGGGTTTGGATAATTTACCTTCATTTATTACCGCTAAACTATCGCATAATTCCAATAATTCATCTAAATCCTGCGAGATAAGCACAATTGCCGCCCCCTTTAATGCCAAATCTATTATTGCCTGGCGAATAGCGCTGCCCGCCCCCGCATCAACCCCCCATGTAGGCTGGGAAACAACCAAAATATCAGGAGCCTGTAAAATTTCGCGCCCCATAATAAATTTTTGTAAATTTCCTCCTGAAAGAGAATTAGCGCTTGCTGCGTGACCTGTGGTCATTACATTAAAATTGGCAATGATTTTTTTGGTAAAATCCTGCGCTTTCTTAATATTTATCATGCCGGCGCGCACCATATTTTTTCTCTCGCGCGCCGTCAAAATAGAATTATCATTTAAGCTGAAATCGGGAATGGCTGCGTGCCCATATCTTTCTTCTGGCACTGCGCAAAGGCCTAATTTGCGCCTTTCAGTGGCATTTTTTTTACCCACCGCTACCCCATTAAGAATAATAGCCTCATTATCTTTTAGAACAATTTCTCCACTAAGAACATTTTGTAATTCATTTTGTCCATTGCCGGCAACTCCCGCAATCCCCAAAATTTCCCCGTGCCGAACTGTAAAAGAAATATTTTTTAAGCTAACCCCAAAATCACCCTGTTTTTTCAAGGAAAGATTATTAACTTTAAGCCCAATATCGGCAAATTTTTTCTTTTTGCTCTTTTTTATGGTCTTTAGTGAAGTTCCTATCATCATTTGCGCCATTGATTTGGAAGTTTCTTTTTTCGGATTGCACTCTCCAACAACTTTACCCCCACGCAAAATTGTTGCCCTATCACAAAGCGCCTTTATTTCCTGTAATTTATGCGAAATATATATTATTGAACATCCCTCATTGGCTAATTGCCTTAAAACAAGAAATAATTGTTCAACCTCCTGCGGGGTTAAAACAGAAGTTGGCTCATCCATTATTAATAATTTTGGATTGACCAGCAAAGCTCTGACAATTTCAATTCTTTGTCTTTCACCAACCCCTAAAGTTGAGACAATTCTTTTTGGATTTAATAATAATCCATATTTTTGCATAATTTGTTGCACTTTTTTTTCTAAAATGCGGTTAGATATTTTTTTATCCATTCCAAGTGCAATATTTTCTAGAACACTCATTGCTTCAAATAATGAAAAATGCTGAAAAACCATACCAATTCCAAGTGCTCTGGCCGCACGCGGATTGGCAATATGCACCTTTTTACCTTGCCAAAATATCTCACCTTTATCGGGTTGCATTATGCCATAAATAATTTTTACTAAAGTTGATTTACCGGCGCCATTTTCTCCTAATAGGGCGTGAATTTCTCCGCTTTTAACTGCAAAAGAAATATTATCATTGGCTAAAACGGCCGGGAATGATTTGCTAATATTTTTTAATTCAAGCATTATATTCTGGCTTTTTTGCATGAACCCTCCAAATCAACTCTAATTCTAGAGTTTGCTAATTATTTCACCAAGAGTCAAAGCCGCAATAATATGCACTCTTTTATCCCCAACTTGCTCAGCAGCAATTGGGCAGGATAATTTTGCTAAATTTTGCTTATTACCACCCATTTTTAGAAAATAATTTTCAAATTTTTTCCGCTTTGTTTTAGAGCCAATCATGCCAATATATAGGGCATCTTTTCGCTGCAATGCTTCAAAAGCAATTAAAAAATCTAGGCTATGATCATGGGTAAAAATAGAAAAGGCACTATTTTTAGGGGCTTGTCTGACTATTTTTTCGGGTAAAGGGGTGGGAATTATATTTATATTTTCTTCAATTTTTTCTAATTGTTCAGGCCGATTATCAACCAGATTAACCTTAAAAGGCATGGGTGAAAGAAGTTTGGCTAACATTTTGCCAATATGGCCAGCGCCAAACAAATAAATATGGGGCAGATTATCTTCTTCTAATTTTATTTTTTTTATAAGATTATCTTTTTGTTTTTCATGTAGAAGAGAAAATTCTACTAAAACAACACCACCGCAACATTGGGAATTTTCATCATTTAGGATAAATTGCTCTTTTGCCAATTTTTCTCTATTAAGCAGCATATTTTTAGCTTTATTTATAGCTAAAAATTCTAATTTTCCTCCCCCAATAGTGCCGATAATATCATTGTTGCCGACCAACATTTGCGCATCTTTATCTCTGGGGGTTGAGCCTTTTAGCTCTTTAAGTTGCACTAAGATAGTCTTTTTATTGTGGACGAAAAAATCTATTAAATTTTTTAGGCGAATATCCATAAATTATATTTCACTTTTTAGGCGCTCAATGCTCATAAAAATATTTTCAGCCGTTGCCGGACTATTTAAGCGTGGGCAAATTTTATAATCGGCAATAGAAGCAATAGCCATTGAAATGGCTTGCAAAACCGAAATTGCTAGCATAAAGGGGGGCTCCCCCACTGCTTTAGAACGTTTAATCGTTTTGGCCGGATTTTTTGACCAATCAACCATTTTTACGTTAAAAATTTCTGGAATATCAGAGGCAAGCGGTATTTTATAAGTAGCAGGAGAATTAGTAATTAATCTCCCCTTTTTATCAAAATATAATTCTTCAAATGTGAGCCAGCCTAAACCTTGCAAAAATCCTCCCTCAATCTGCCCCAAATCAATATTTTCATTTAGCGAATTACCAACATCATGTAAAATATCTACCCGTTTAATTTTACTCTCACCAGTTAGTAAATCAATCTGCACTTCACTTACTGCTGCACCATAGGCAAAGTAAAAAAATGGATTTCCCTCTCCCTTATCCCTATTCCAGCTAATATTTGGAGTCTTATAAAAACCACTGTCAAATAGCTGCACTCTTGCCAAATAGGCCATATTAATAAATTGCGCAAAAGACAGCTTTTGCTTGCCAATAATAACTTCATTATTGATAAATTTAATATCGTCTTTTTTGCAAGAAAATTTTTTCTTTGCAAATTCAATCAAGCGTTTTTTTATTTTTTTAGCCGCCCTTTTTGCGGCCATTCCATTTAGATCCGCTCCGCAAGAGGCAGCGGTTGCCGAACTATTGGCAATTTTATCAGTTGCGGTTGGGCTAATTTTTATCCTATCTAAATCAAGTGAAAATTGTTCTGCCACAATTTGCGCTATTTTAATATGTAAGCCCTGCCCCATTTCTACGCCGCCATGATTGAGCATAATAGAGCCATCTCTATAAATATGCACTAAGGCGCCAGCCTGATTATACCAGGTGGCGGTAAAGGAAATTCCAAATTTAACCGGCGTTAAAGCTATTCCCCTTCTGGTTAATTTATTATTTTTGTTAAATTTAATTATTTCTTCCCGACGCTGCTTATAGTTAGAGCTTATTTCTAGTTCCTCAACCAATTTTGCAATTATATTATCTGTAATTTCCTGATGATAGGGAGTGATATTACGCTCATTTTCTCCATAAAAATTTATTTTTCTGATTTCCAGCGGATCTTTATTTAGCTTATAGGCTATTTCTTCAATTATTCTTTCGGCCGCCAACATGCCTTGTGGCCCGCCAAAACCGCGAAAGGCAGTATTTGAAACTGTGTTGGTTTTAAGGGGCTGGGATGTTAGTTTAACATTTGGATAATAATAGCAATTATCCGCATGGAATAATGTTCTATCCGTTACCGGTCCGCTTAAATCGGCTGAAAATCCACAACGGGCAGCAAAATTAGCCTTAAGGGCATTAATGCGCCCATTTTCAGCAAAACCAACATCATAATTGACTAAAAAATCATGCCTTTTGCCTGTAGAAATAATATCATCTTCTCTGGATGGTCTTATTTTAACTGCCCGTTTGGTTTTTTTTGCCGCCAGAGCCGCAATAACTGCAAATAAATTGCTTTGTGTTTCTTTGCCGCCAAATCCCCCACCAATACGCCTATTTATTACCACTATTTCATTAGTGGAAATATTAAGTGCTTTGGCTACCATTTGCTGCACTTCGCTCGGATGTTGGGTTGAGGAATAAATAATCATTTCATTTTCTTCTTTGGGAATAGCATAAGCAATATGTCCCTCAAGATAGAAATGTTCCTGCCCCCCAATCCGTATAGATCCTTTAAGGCGATATTTAGATTGTTGCAAAGATTGTTCCGTATTCCCCCGCTCAAGTGTTAGAGGGGGAGTAACTTCTTCCCCTCCGGCAAGAAGCGCATCATTAATATTAATTTTTGCTTTATGTTCTTTATATTTTATTTTGGCCAATTGTGCTGCTTTTCTTGCGGCAAGACGGCTTTTACCTATTACAGCAAATATTGGCTGCCCATAAAATTCAACCTTTTTTTGCGCAAATATTGGCTCATCTAATAGTCCCATTGGGCTAATATCATTAACGCCGATAATGTCGCTCGCATCCAGAATGCAAATAATATTTTTTGCTTTCTCAACCTCACTTAAATCAATATTTATTATTTCCCCATGCGCAATTTTGCTTAGACCTAAATAAGCGTGTAAGGTTCCCTTTTCTTCAACCATATCATCAATAAATATGGCCTTACCCATCGCATGTTTAATTGCGCTATCATGGGCTATATTATTTTTCATTATTAAGCTCCAGATAGAATTTTCTAATTAAATTTTGGGCTATTCTCATCCTATATTGCTTGCTCGCCCTAACATCGCTAATGGGGGTGAAATCCTTTTCTAACTGTTTAGCGCTTTTTATAAAAATATCTTCACATATTGGCTGGTTTAATAATATTTTTTCTGCTTTTTTAGCTCGCTTGGGTATAGCTGCCATACCGCCAAATGCAAAAATAGAGTTGATAATTTTTCCTTTGCTAATCTCAATTTTAAGAGCGGCGCTTATAGTTGAAATATCCTCATATTTTCTTTTAGAAATTTTATAAAAACTAATATGTTCATTTTTTTTCAAAAGGGGAATAATAATATTTTCAATAAATTCCCCCGCCGATAAATCTTGTTTATTATGAGAGAGATAAAAATCTTCAACCCTTATTTTGCGTCTTTTATTTCCTTTTCGCAAAATTAAGCTGGCATTTAGCCCAATTAAAACCGGTGCTAAATCGGCAATGGGAGAACCATTGGCAATATTGCCGCCAATTGTGCCCATATTTCTTATTTGCGCGCTTCCTATTTGCAACCAATAATCGGTAAGGTCAGGAAAATATTGTTTAATATATTTATTTAATTCTGTATAGGAAAATATGGAGCCAAAAATTATATTATCAGAATTTTTTTGTAATAATTTAAGTTCATTCAAATGGCCAATATAAATGAGGGGGGTAAGTTTTTTCAATTCAACATTAACCCAAACTCCAATATCTGTCCCTCCGGCCAAAATTGTTGCATGCGGTTTTTGCAGATAAATTTTGGCAAAATCATCTAAATTTGCAGGAATAATAAATTCTTCTTCTTCGCTTTCCTCTTCTTTATTATGAATTATAATTGTCTTTTCACTGTTTATTATTTGCAATTTTTTAATAATTTCGCTCTGGTGATTTTTTAGCCTATCATCAGATAAAGCATCATTTTGACTAAGAGAGATGGCTGCGCGAATTATTGGCGCATAGCCGGTGCAGCGGCATAAATTACCCTGTAGAGCTATTTTAATATTTTCTTCACTGGGTTTAGGATTTTGCAAAAACAGCCCATAAAGTGACATAATTATTCCTGGTGTGCAAAAACCACATTGAGAGCCGTGATAATCAATAATAGCCTTTTGAATAGGATGTAGGGGAGGGTTTATTTTTTGCAGATATTCTATGGTTATAATATGTGTGCCATTTAAGGTGCCGACAAAACAAATACAGGAATTAGCGCTCATATATTCAATTTTGCCGTTCTTAATTTTACCGATTAAAACTGAGCAAGCCCCGCAATCGCCCTCATTACATCCCTCTTTTGTGCCAATCATTCCCCTGTCTAAACGCATAAAATCAAGCAAAGTAAGGTTAGGGGAAAAATTACTTAATTCAACCTCCCTCTCATTTAGGATAAATTTTATGCTTTTTTTATATTCCATTAATTAACTGCCCCGATAGGTTGAATAGCCATAGGGTGAAAGCAGTAAGGGAACGTGATAATGGGCATTTTCATCAACTATAATAAAGTGCACCGGGATAATTTCTAAAAATTGTCCATTTTTTTGTTCAATATTTTTCTCCCGAAAATATTTCCCCGCATAAAATAATAATTCATAAGCACCCGCCTTAAAATTATTCCCTTCCAAAAGCGGTTTATTACAACGCCCATCTTCATTGGTAATAGCACTAGCCAATAATTTTCTCTCCCTTTCAATTGAATATAATTCAATTTTTACTAAAGAAGCCGGAACCCCCCTTGCCATATCAAGAATATGGGTTGTTAAATATCCCTTATTAGTCATTTTCTTCCCATAATTTTGAGCCATTAATTATCTTTTGCGGGTAATATTAGTAAATTTTTACCGTTTGGTCTATTTTTAAGTTAAATTATTTCTGATATGCTCTGTTATATTGCAACTGGTAGAATTTATACGCATATTAGGATAAGAGGAAGGGAGATCTATGCGCTATCCACGTGATATGTCGGGCTATGCTGGCAAATTCCCAAAGGTTAATTGGCCAAATAGGGCAAATATTGCGGTGCAATTTGTCCTTAATTATGAAGAGGGGGGAGAAAATAATATTTTACATGGGGATAGTGGCTCTGAGAATTTTCTTTCGGAAATAATTGGCGCTGAAACTTGGCCAAATCAACGCCATTGGAATATGGAGAGCATTTATGAATATGGCGCAAGAAGCGGTTTTTGGCGCTTGCGTGATATTTTTCTGGAAGAAAAAATCCCCCTTACAATATTTGCAGTAGCTGACGCGTTAATGCGTTCTCCCTTGCAGGTTGAAGCAATGTTGGAAGCAGATTGGGAAATAGCTTCACACGGGCTGAAATGGATTGAATATAAGGATTTTAGCCCTGAGAAAGAACGTGATTATTTACATGAAGCAATAAGAAAACATGAAATTGCTACCGGCAAAAGGCCAACAGGATTTTATCTTGGTCGCTGCACTATCAATAGTCTTGATTTGGCTACTGAAGAAGGTGGTTTTACTTATTTGAGCGATGCATATAATGATGATTTACCCTATTGGCGCGAACATTGGCGCCAACCGCAATTAATTATTCCCTATAGTCTTGATAATAATGATATGCGTTTTGCAACAAATAATGGTTTCAATAATGGGGAGCAATTTTTTACTTATCTAAAGGATAGTTTTGATCTTCTTTATGCTGAGGGAGAAGCGGGAGCGGCAAAAATTATGTCTATTGGTTTACATTGCCGCCTTGCCGGAAGGCCAGGAAGGGCAATGGCGGTTAAAAAATTTATTTCCTATATTAAGCAATTTGACAAAGTCTGGATTGCTAAAAGGATAGATATTGCCAATCACTGGATTGAACATCACCCTTTTGTTAAACAGGCAATTATCCCTTCAAGATTAGAAAGGGATGATTTTCTTGCGCTTTTTGGCTCGGTCTATGAGCATAGTGAGTGGGTAGCAGAAAGAGCATTTGCTGCCGAATTAGGCCCGGCAAATGATAGTCCAAAAGGGCTTGCTTTTGCTTTAAGAAGCCAGTTTCGCGCCGCCAGCATAGAGGAAAAAATGGCGGTTTTACGCGCTCATCCGGATTTGGCAGGAAAATTAGCAAGGGCAAAAAAACTAACTAAACAAAGCGAAAAAGAGCAGGCCAGCGCCGGGCTTGATATGTTAAGCGAAGAAGAAAGAGCCAAATTTACTAAGCTAAATGAAGATTACAAGAGAAAATTTGGCTTTCCCTTTATTATCGCCGTAAAGGACTATAAAAGGGCGGAAATATTAGAAAATTTTGAGCGGCGTTTGCAAAATTCTAAAGAGGAAGAATTTAATATTGCTCTAAGGCAGGTAGAGCGCATTGCTCAATTGCGCATAAATGAGATTTTTAATAGATGAAATATCATAGTTGCAAATATTATACCCCTAAGGGCGGATTGCCAACACAGAATAGAAGAGCCGATGATAAGGCTATATTTAACCAGGCCTATGTGCTTATTCCAAAAAGCGCATTTAGCGATATTGTGACCTCTTATTTTCCCTTTTGGCAGAAAAGTCGCGGTTGGGTTTTAGCGCGTCCCCTTTCTGGCTTTGCTGAAAGTTTCGCGCAATATATTATGGAAGTTGATTCTGGTGGCGGCTCTGATAATCCCGAGCCAGATAGAGAAGCCCAAGCCATAATATTTGTAACAAAGGGCGAGATAGAATTAAATTTGAATGGGAAAGTCCATAAAATGAAGCCGGGCGGATATGCCTATATTGCACCAAATAGTGAGTGGAGCATTAAAAATAATAGTCAGAAAAAAGCATTTTTTCATTGGATAAGAAAAAAATATCAAAAAATCAGGGGACTGGAAATTCCTCCATCTTTTGTCACTAATGAACAATATATTACGCCTATTGAAATGCCCAATAGTGAGGGCAAGTGGAGCACGACACGTTTTGTGGAAATTGACGATTTGCGCTATGATTGTCACGTAAATATTGTGAATTTTAAGAAAGGCGGTTCCATTCCCTTTGCCGAAACACATATAATGGAGCATGGTATTTATGTCTTACAGGGCAGGGCAAAATATCGTCTTAATAATGATTGGATTGATATTGAGGCGGGTGATTATATGTGGTTACGCGCTTTTTGCCCGCAGGCCTGTATTGCAAAGAGTGAAGAGGATTTTCGCTATTTGCTTTATAAGGACGTAAATCGTCACCCAAAGTTGGAATTATAAATTATTGGTATTAAAATGAAAAAAATAAAAATAAAAAATTTAACAAAACAAGAATTTGCTCCCTATGGCGATGTGATAGAGGCAGATGAAAAAACAGACTATATGTTGATAAATAATGGTAAAACAAAGCGTTTTCATGATTTGGCCAGAGTAAGCGCTTTGGGCACAAATGCCAGAATTGCTATTTCAATATTTCGTTCTAAGCCTTTTTCCCTTCCATATAGGTTGGATTTTATGGAGCGGCACCCCTATGGTAGTCAGGCCTTTATGCCCATGTCTTTGGCGCGTTTTTTGGTTATTGTTGCCGATGATGAAAATGGCAAAGCGGGTGAACCAAAGGCATTTTTGGCTAAGGAAGGGCAGGGGGTAAATTATTATCCCAATATTTGGCATGGAGCGCTAGTTGCGCTAGATAAAGAGACAGATTTTCTGGTTGTAGACAGGGAGGGGGTAGAAAAAAATCTGGAACTTTATGATTTTGAAGATGCATATTGGATAGAGGAGTAACAAGGCTGGTAAACCGCCCTGCTAGATATATGGAACTATTGCTAATATATTAAAAGCGGTAAGGATAATGCACGCTGATAAATATCTGGCACAGCATTTTGAACAAAATATGATGAGCATTATGAGATAAAATTATATCCACCAGCGCCATATGGAAAATAGATTATCTTTTATCCTGAAAATGATAAATATTCGTCGCGGGGAGCATAGGTCTATGCGCCCCGCTTTCCAACACCTATTCTTTAGGCACGAGTAGTTGGAATGCGGCCTTTAGGGAAGTAACACAAGCTTCTTCATCACCTGCCTTTTTTTCTTCCACGCCCTTTTCGCGTTGCTCTAAAATAAGCAGTTTAAGCTCATCTGAGATGGTCACTTCCTCAAGGGTGACATCAAGTTTTTCTACCAGCGCCACACAATCAAGTCCTTCTAGTCCTGGATATGGCTCAACATTGGTCTGAGCAAAGGAGGGAATTGTAAATGCTCCCAGCATTAAAGTTGAAATCAAGATTTTATTTTTCATAATTTTTCTCTATTTGATTATTTAGAGTAGTGAATCAAAAAAATATCCATAATGAAAATTGCAAGAAAGCTACACATAAATGCGAATGTAATAGCGAAGGCTATGGAAGAATTAGCGTTACTTTTCCACTCCATTCACGTAAATTGAAACTACTATATTTCTGCCCTCTGCCTTCTGATTTCCGACTTCTGAAGATAAATCCTCACGGACGACTAATTAAGCAGATTGAGCAATTTTGCGCTGGCAAAAAAATCCCTTTCTTTATTTTTGCGATTTATCCTCGCTTCTTCATCCATGCCCCAAATTTTAATATTATAATCCTCATCAATATTAGCCGCTATAAGCGCCTCCCTTTCATCAATTAACTTACAATAAATAGCTATTGCCAAAAGAGCTGAACCGCTTAAATTTGTTATTGACATAAGGGCAATAAGATTAAGCCTATCTAAATTATTAATAGCTTCTCTAAGTCGTTTAAGCGTTTTTGCGGGTTGCTCTTGATGAAGAATGCCAATGGTTGGAATAAATTTTATATTAAATTTTTTGGCCAATTTTGTTAAAATTATGTCCCATTTTTCTTCCTGCTGCTGCAATAATTCTTTGGGAGATTGAGCACGATAAAGCAACAGATCGCACGCAGCATATTTAATTATTTCATTTTTTAATCTATCTCTTAGCCCCTTTTCTCCATCTATCGCCAAATTAACCAACCTATTTATAGGCATTGAAAATAAATTTATTTCCTTTTTTTGTTCTTCCCACTCAGCGGCTAATAATTTTGCTATTTTTTCATTTTTTAGAACTAAATCACGTTTTTTTTGCGTTTTAAGCATTTTGTCATCAAGAAAAATTGCAAATCCCGCTTTAACATTTTTTACACTGACATTTTTATAAAATCTCTTCGCCAAAACACGCCTTTGTTCCTTTTTTACGCGCGCAATCCCATCTTCTATATGTTTTTGTGCTTCGTCTAAAAATTCACGCATAAATAAGCCCATCTATTTTCTTTAATAAATTATCAAACCTATCTGTAAAACTATCCGCACCAGCTTTTATGAGTTCTTCCTTTGTGTGATAACCCCAGCCAACAGCAATGGATTTTACATTAGCATTTTTTGCTAAATGCATATCATGAACTGTATCACCAATCATGAGGCTATTTTCTTTTTTTGCCCCAACTTTTTCCATAGCACTATATATCATTTGCGGATTTGGCTTTGATTTATTATTATCTGGCGTTTGTAATGAGCTAAAATAATTTATAATATTGTGCTCTTTTAATATTCTCTTTGTGCCAGCCATTGGCTTGCCTGTTGCGATAGCCATTAAAAAATTATCTCGCCTACTAAGTTCATCTATGAGCTCCAATGCCCCTTCAAATAAAGGTTCCCTGTTAGCAGAAAGCGCAGAGTGTAAATAATTCTGCCTATATTTTTCACCTACCAAATTTAGTTGCTCATTACTCAAATTTGGCGCTAACTGCCTAAGAGCTATATCTATTCTTAGTCCCGAAATAGATCTTATCTCTTTTTCTGAAGGGGGAATATATCCAAAATGATTAAAAGCCGCGCTTAGAGAATTAACAACAAGAGAAACAGTATCAATTAAGGTTCCATCAAGATCAAAAATAACCAGTTTAATATCACTCATTTATATTCCATTAATAGTCGTTTCGGGATCTATGTTCTTTACATCATATCTATCGGCATCAAAGCCAAGCAGATTAAAAGTTTTCTGCATATGCTCGGGTAATGGAGCGCTGATATCTAAAATACGCCCCCCCAAAAGAGGCACAATTAAGCGACGCGCATGTAAATGCAACCCCCTTCCTAGCTCCTGCGGGCGCTGCCAATTATAATTATCAAGCCTATTATAGCGCGGATCATCTAAAATGGGCACTCCAAGATGCATCATATGAACCCTTAACTGATGTGTGCGTCCTGTAACCGGTTTTAATGTTATCCAGGCATATTCACGTCCGGCATGATCGGTTGTTGAATAATAGGTCTGTGAATATTGTGCTCCCCTTTGCCCCCTATTAACTACCACCATTTGCTCTCCATTTGCATTCCCCTCCTTAGCTAAAAAACAAGATATTTTTCCCTGCATCGGGTTTGGCACTCCTATTGTTATAGCCCAATATATTTTTTTAACGGAACGGGTGCGAAAAATTTTACCGAAATGAGCGGCTGTTTTGCGGGTTTTAGCCACTATTAAACAACCAGAAGTATCTCTATCTAAACGGTGCACAAGGCGCAAATTTTCACCTTCTTTACAAGGAAAACTCTTTAGCATTTTATCAATATGGTTAGTTGTGCCGCTTCCCCCCTGCACCGCTAAAGCGGGTGGTTTGTTAAAAACATATAAATCATCATCTTCATAAAGCACTATTGAGCGCAAAAAATCGGCATCAGTTTTTGAAAATTTTATATTCTTTATATTTTTCTCAATATTAAGAGGTGGAATACGTATTTTTTGCCCCGATTTAAGGCGAATATTTGCCTTTATACGTCCCCCATCAAGACGCACTTCACCCTTTCGCAATAATTTTTGTAAATGCGCATGGGAAATTTGCGGATAATATAGCTTAAACCAGCGATCTAAGCGCATATTTTCTTCATCCTTTTTTATAATTTTATATGTCACCATATTCATAATGAAACGCCCATACGCACGAGCAAAAGAGCAAAAAACAGCGCTAAGATAGAAAATATTACCGAAATAAAAATATAAAGCGCGGCAAGAAAAAATTCTCCCCTTTCCAATAGGTAAATAACATCAAGGGAAAAGGTAGAAAAAGTTGTAAATCCGCCAAGCAAACCAACCGCTATAAAAAGTCGGGCTTGTGCTTGCCATTCTGGCGTATAATGAGCAAGAATGCCAATTAGCAATCCCATTAAGAATGAACCAAAAATATTTACTAAAATAGTGGCAAGCGGGAAATTTAGATGCCATAATTTTCCCACTAATATTCCCAGCCCATAGCGCCCCATTGCTCCAAGCGCGCCACCTACCCCAACCAGTAAAAATGCCTGCATTATTATTTCTCTTTTTCTTGCCTTTCTTTCTTTGAGCGCAGAGCGCAAAAATAATCAAGTCGCTTTTTTAATTCTCTTTCAAAGCCGCGCTCAACGGGTAAATAAAATTGCTCCCTTTTTATATTATCGGGAAAATAATTTTGCGCCGAAAATCCTAAATCTGTGTCATGATCATAAATATAATTTTTGCCATAGCCCTGCTCTTTCATTAATTTTGTTGGAGCGTTTAATATTATCTTTGGCGGCATGATAGAGCCATGTTTCTTAGCAAAATTAGTTGCATTTTTATAGGCCATATAGACAGCGTTAGATTTTGGCGCTAAAGCCAGATAAATAACAAGCTGGGCAAGGGCTAGTTCACCTTCGGGCGAGCCTAACATTTGATAAGCGTCTCTTGCTGCAATCGCCAAAGAAAGGGCATTTGGATCTGCTAAGCCAATATCTTCACTGGCCATACGGATAAGTCTGCGCGCTAAAAATAAGGGATCTTCACCACCCATTATCATACGAGAAAAATAATAAATAGCCGCATCAGCATCTGAACCACGAATAGATTTATGTAATGCCGAAATAAGATTATAATGTTCATCCTGTCCCTTATCATAAAGGGGAGCGCGCCTTTGTAATATTTGTTGTAATTCTTTTTCGTCTAATTGCTCGCCATCCTTAGTTGAAGAAAATATTTCTTCTACTAAGTTAAGAAGCATACGTCCATCCCCGTCTGCAAATCGCAATAATATTTGCCTTGCTCTTTTTTTAAGTGGTAAATCACGCTTATATTGCAGACAGGCTCTGGTAAGAATTTTTTCTAAATCATCTAGGCATAGCGGCTTAAAATTAACAATTTGCGCGCGGCTCAATAGGGCAGAATTTAATGCAAAAGAAGGATTTTCTGTAGTTGCACCGAGCAAAATTATTGTTCCATCTTCCATAAAGGGCAAGAAACTATCTTGTTGGGCGCGATTAAAACGGTGAATTTCATCTATGAATAATAATGTTTGTCTTCCCTGCTGTAAGGATTGTTTAGCTTTAGCAAAGCTCTTTTTTAATTCTGCAACTCCACTAAAAATGGCAGAAATTTGCTGTAAATCATAATCCACTTCTTTGGCTAATAATCTGGCAATAGTAGTTTTGCCCGTTCCGGGCGGCCCCCAAAAAATCATTGAACTAAGACGCTTTGCTTTAACCATTCGCCTTAAAATTCCGTTTTTTCCCAATAAATGGGGCTGGCCTATAATCTCATCAAGCGATTTGGGGCGTAATTTTTCTGCTAGCGGGCAATGCGTCTTATTGCTCAATATTTCTTCTTTTTCATCTGCAAATAAATCGCTCATAATATTCTCAAAAAAAACGGCTACGATCCTCTCGCAGCCGCCAAAATTACTAATATGAGACTGGCTTTGGCTTAAGAAGCCACAGCTTCTGCTGGTTCTTCTTCAACCTGTTTTTGCTCAACAGGACCAGAATCCTGTCCCCTAGCCTCAACATCTCTATCAACAAATTCAATAACTCCAAGCGGCGCATTATCACCATAACGAAAACCAGCCTTTAATACCCGAGTATAACCGCCCGCCCTATCTTTATATCTAGGCCCAAGCACATCAAAAAGTTTTTTTACCATTTTTTCATCGCGAATTTTAGCAATAGCGCGACGACGAGCGCTAAGATCTCCCTTTTTAGCCAATGTGATTAATTTTTCTACTATGGGACGTAATTCTTTGGCTTTGGCTAAGGTAGTAATAATTTGCTCATGTTTAATGAGCGCCGCAGCCATATTCGCAAACATTGCCTTGCGATGGCTTGAGGTGCGGCTTAATTTGCGGTGTGCCTTGCGGTGACGCATAATTTACTCTCCTGTCAACACTTGCATTTATGATTTACGAAATCTAATAATGATCTTCATAACGTTTTGCAAGTTCATCAATATTTTCCGGCGGCCAGTTAGCCACATCCATTCCTAAATGTAGGCCCATCTGCGCCAATACTTCCTTAATTTCATTTAGTGATTTACGCCCAAAATTAGGAGTTCTGAGCATTTCGCTTTCAGTTTTCTGAATCAAATCACCAATATAAACAATATTATCATTCTTTAGACAATTTGCTGAACGCACAGAAAATTCAAGTTCATCAACTTTCTTAAGCAAGGCCGGATTAAATGCCAATTCTGGCGTTGTCTCCTGCACTACTTCTTTTTCCGGCTCATCAAAATTAATGAAGACAGAAAGCTGATCTTGCAAAATACGCGCGGCAAAAGCTATCGCATCTTCCGGTTTTACCGCCCCATTTGTTTCAACTTGTAAGGTCAATTTATCATAATCCAAAACCTGCCCTTCTCTCGTCGCATCGACCTTATAGCTAACGCGGCGAACAGGAGAAAATAGCGAGTCAACCGGGATAAAGCCAATTGGCGCATCTTCCGGACGATTTGCTTCGGCAGTTACATAACCTTTACCAGTATTTAATGTTAGTTCCATATTTATCTCTGCACCATCATCCAAATGGCATATAACCAACTCCGGATTTAATATCTCAATATCACCGCTAGTTTCAATATCTGCAGCGGTAACAGCAGATGGACCTTTTTTAGAGATGAATAAACGTTTGGGACCTTCACCTTCATATTTTATTGCAATTTCCTTTATTGCAAGCACAATTGAAGTGACATCTTCCCTTACACCAGAAATAGAAGAAAATTCATGCAAAACACCATCAATCTGGATTGCAGTAATCGCCGCTCCCTGTAAAGAAGATAATAATACCCGCCTTAAAGCATTACCCAATGTTAGTCCAAAACCTCTTTCAAGGGGCTCTGCAATTAGTGAAGCTACATTGCTACTATCTCCCTGAATGAGTTCTAATTTTGTAGGTTTGATCAGTTCTTGCCAGTTTTTCTGGATCATTCTGTCAATATCCTTTCAATTTTTCGGTGAAATTTACCGTTATGCCGCCTTTATATCTTTATATTAAGAGCCCAAAGCTCAACCTTAAATATACACAAACTAAACACGCCGTCTTTTGCGCGGACGGCAACCATTGTGAGGAATTGCTGTCACATCACGAATAGAAGTTATGGTAAAACCTGCTGCCTGCAATGCCCTAAGCGCTGATTCGCGACCAGAACCTGGTCCACGCACCTCAACCTCAAGAGTTTTCATTCCGTGCTCTTGTGCTTTTTTTGCTACATCCTCACCTGCAACCTGCGCCGCATATGGCGTAGATTTACGCGAGCCCTTAAAACCCATAATACCAGCAGATGACCAAGCAATAGTATTGCCCTGAACATCGGTGATAGTAATCATTGTGTTGTTAAATGAGGCGTTCACATGCGCCACACCATTTGTTATATTTTTGCGTTCTTTGCGGCGAACGCGACTAGTTTCACTTTTTGCCATCTATTCTTTCCTATCGATCTCATTACAACCATAAAGGTTTGGTTGCTCCACCGATAGCCCGCCTAAGCGGACTATTTTTTCTTCCCTGCTATTGCCTTAGCAGGCCCTTTGCGCGTACGCGCATTTGTGTGTGTTCTTTGCCCCCTAACCGGCAAACCGCGCCGATGACGAAGACCACGATAATTCCCTAAATCCATTAAACGCTTAATATTCATCGCAACCTCGCGACGCAAATCACCCTCAACAACGTAATTTTTGTCAATAGTCTCACGAACTGCAATCAACTCAGCATCGGTTAATTCATTAACACGACGCTCAAGGGGAATATTAGCCTTTTTGCAGATATCAGCTGCATTTTTTGGGCCTATCCCATAAATATATTGCAGCGCGATAATAACGCGCTTATTAGTTGGAATATTAACGCCAGCAATACGTGCCACTTTAGCACTCCTTAATTTTTGACAATTACCAAAAACAACAATAATTGCCCATTTAATAAATGTTCATTCAACGATAAAAGACTAGCACCCAGCCCCAAAGGAACCGGTCACAAGCCCATAAAACTCAATAAAGCGGTTCCTAACGATTCCTTTAAGCAAAGTCAATAAACTTTACTACCCTTTTTAATAAATCTAACTAACTCTCCAAAATATCATTAATTTCACTTCTTACACCCGCAATATTTTTTGTTCCATCAACCGATTTTAACAGTCCTAAATCCTGGTAAAATTTAACAAGAGGCATGGTCAGTTCTTTATAGACTTTTAGCCTTTTTCTTATTACTTCTTCATTATCATCAGCGCGTGCACCACCGCTTTCCTTTGCCCTATTTAAGATGCGCTCAACCAAAATATTTTCATCTGCCCTTATCTCAATCACGGCATCAAGCGGCATTTGTTTTTCTTTTAGCATTTCTTCTAATGATTGAGCCTGAGCTATTGTTCTTGGAAAACCGTCAAGAATAAACCCGTTTTTACAATCTTCATCATCTAAACGTTCAGAAATTATTGCATTAACAATATCATCGGAAACTAAATCGCCCCTATCCATTATTTCTTTTGCTGCAAGCCCGGTTGGGGTTTTGGCCGCTATTGCTTCTCTCAATATATCCCCAGTTGAAAGTTGCGGTATATTATATTTCTCCATTAAAAATTTTGCCTGTGTCCCTTTACCCGCACCCGGAGGTCCCAATAAAATAAGCCTCATCTACGTCTCCCCCCTAACCGCGATTTTTTCACTAATCCCTCATATTGCTGGGCAATGAGATGGCTTTGAATTTGTGAAATTGTATCCAATGTAACTGTCACAATGATTAAAAGTGAGGTGCCACCAATAAATTGCGAAATATTTAGTTGCGAAAATAAAACTTCTGGTATTAATGCAACAATTGTCAAATATATAGCGCCAACAGTTGTAATTCTTGTTAGAACATAATCAATATGTGCGGCAGTTCTTTCACCCGGCCTAATGCCCGGAATAAAGCCGCCTGAGCGCTTTAGATTATCCGCCGTATCTGAAGGATTAAACACAATTGAAGTATAAAAGAAGGCGAAAAATATAATAAATAGCGCAAATAATATTAAATATAGCGGTTGACCGCGCCCGAGCATGGCCGAGACAATTTGTAGCCATTGAGGGGCATTACCCTGCGCCGAAAAAGAAGCAAGAGTTGCCGGCATTAACAATAAAGAAGAGCCAAAAATAACCGGAATAACCCCAGCCGTATTTAATTTTAGCGGCAAATGCGATGTATCACCCTGAAATATTTTATTACCAACCTGGCGCTTTGGATATTGTATTAATAAGCGGCGTTGCGCCCTTTCAAAAAACACAATAACTCCAATAACTAAAATAGCCAATATCAACATTCCAACAACTACCATAGTTGGCAGAGCTCCTGTGCGGCTTAATTCAAGAGTCTGAGCAATAGTTCCGGGAAGATTGGCAACGATTCCGGCAAAAATAATTAAAGAAATACCATTTCCAACCCCGCGCGCAGTAATTTGCTCACCCAGCCACATTAAAAACATAGTTCCACCAACCAAAGTAATCACAGTTGATATTCTAAAGAACCAGCCTGGCTCCAACACCACGCCCGGACTTGCCTCTAAACCTACAGCTATTCCATAAGCCTGAACAGCACAAAATGCCACTGTTAAATAGCGGGTATATTGATTTATTTTTCTGCGCCCTGCTTCTCCACCTTCTTTTTTTAGCGCTTCTAATTTTGGGATTGAAGAAGCCATAACCTGAATAACAATTGAAGCGGTAATATAGGGAATAAGGTTAAGGGCAAAAATTGCCATTCTTTCAACCGCACCGCCAGCAAATACATTTAATAATCCAACAACCCCTTGCGCTGCCTGCTCAAATGTCTGCGCATAGGCATCAGGATCTATGCCGGGCATAGGAATATATGTCCCGATGCGATAAACCAATAAGGCACCCAGCGTAAACCAGATGCGCTGTTGTAATTGTTTAGCCTTCCTAAAAGTAGCAAAACTTAAATTGCTTGCTAATTGTTCGGCTGCAGATGCCATTCTTTATTCCTTGATCTGGCCGGAGGAATTGCCTTTAGTTTCACTCAATTCAACCTTGCCACCATTTTCCGTAATAATTTTTAGCGCACCTTTTGAAGCGTGAGCAACCTTAAATGTGACTTTTTTAGCGGTAAATTCTCCGCCGGCAATCAGACGAACACCGTCCCTTTTACGGCGAATTACGCCCGATGAAACAAGAGCTGCACTATCAATTATAGTCTTAGCGTCAAGTTTTCCGGCATTAATCGCTCTTTGCACACGATCTAAGCGCACTGCATTATAATTTTTAGCAAAGGGATTATTAAAGCCGCGCTTTGGTATACGCATATGGAGCGGCATTTGCCCGCCTTCAAAACCCTTAATTGTTACACCAGAGCGTGATTTTTGCCCTTTCATGCCACGCCCGCCAGTCTTGCCTTTGCCCGAGCCGATACCGCGTCCAACGCGAAGACGTTTTTTAGCAGCTCCCCGATTATCGCTAATTATGTTCAAACGCATTTTACTATCCTATTCTTCTGATATGACGCTAACAAGATGCGGAATTTTATTTATCATACCGCGAACTTGCGGCGTGTCTTTAAGAGTGCGGGTTTTATGCATCTTATTCAGGCCAAGACCAATAAGCGTCGCACGCTGACTTTTTTCACGCCTTATTGGCGAGCCTATCTGCTTAATAGTAATTAATTTATCAGCCATTATCATCTCCTAACTCAAGAATATTATTAAAATTTACTTTAACAATAATCTTAAGCATCTATACCTGCCTGGTTACGGCGAGCCTGTAACTCAGAAACCTTTATGCCTCTTCTTGCTGCAACTGAACGCGGACTATCAATATTTTTTAGAGCATTAAAAGTTGCCCTAACCATATTATAAGGATTAGCGCTACCTTGTGACTTGGCAACAATGTCGTTTATTCCCAATGTCTCAAACACAGCCCGCATCGGACCACCGGCAATTATTCCGGTTCCCGGAGGAGCTGCACGTAAAATAACTTTTCCCGCCCCATGACGTCCCCTAACATCATGATGCAAAGTGCGCGCCTCGCGTAATGGAACACGAATAAGATGACGCTTAGCCTGTTCACTTGCCTTGCGAATAGCCTCAGGCACTTCACGCGCCTTGCCATGACCAAAACCAACACGCCCCTTTTGATCACCAATAACCACTAAAGCTGCAAAACTAAAACGTTTGCCGCCCTTTACCACTTTAGCTACACGGTTAATATGCACTAGGCGATCTATAAATTCGCTCTCACGCTCTTGTTCATTTTTCATCGCTAATCTTTCATTCAACTAAATTATATTTCATCTAAAATTTAAGTCCACCTTCACGCGCGGCCTCAGCAAGAACCTTAACCCTTCCATGATAAATATATGCGCCACGATCAAATACAACTTCCTCTATTTTTGCCTCTTTAGCCCGCTTGGCAATTAGTCTGCCGATTTCTTCGGCTGCTTCCCTTGAGGAACCTTTTTTGACCTTATTTTTAATATCCTTCTCAAGGCTGGAGGCAGCAACCAAAGTATGCCCTGCTATATCATCAATAATTTGTGCATAAATATTTTTTTCTGAGCGAAAAACACTAAGTCTAGGACGGCCAGCAGCGCGCGCCTTAACTGCGCGGCGGACCCTTTTTTTGCGTCGTTCTGCTCCCTTATTTCTATTTGCCATCTCAATATAGTCCTTAGTTTAAATTCTTTATTTTTTCTTGCCTTCTTTACGGAAAATATATTCATCCGCATAGCGAACACCCTTACCTTTATAGGGCTCAGGCGGACGAAAGGAACGAATATTTGCCGCAACTTGGCCAACCTGTTGTTTGTCAATACCAGAAACCACAATTTCGGTTGGTGAGGGCACCGCTATTTTGATTCCCTCTGGCGCTTTATAAACTACATCGTGCGAAAATCCTAGCATCAGCTTAAGATCAGAGCCTTGCATAGAGGCACGAAAACCAACGCCGCTTATTTCTAATTTTTTCTCAAAGCCCGATGTAACTCCAGTTATAATATTCTGTATTAAAGAGCGAAAAGTACCCCAAGCAGCTCTTGCCTGTTTACTATCATTTGCAGGCTCAACCATAATAGCATCACCAGTCTGCTTAACCTTTACAATATCAAGCAACTCAACACTTAATTCGCCCTTAGGACCTTTTGCTCTTACCCTATTATTCTCAATCGTGACAGTTGCACCATTTAATAAAACGGGTTTTTTGCCAGTACGTGACATTATTTCAAACCTTCTTGCTCAAACCTTACTAGACCCAACCTATGGTTCTACCTTTCTTTAGCGCCTTATAATTAGAAGACGCGACACAATATTTCACCACCTACATTTTTTGATCTTGCTTCATGATCGGCCATCACACCCTTTGGTGTGCTTAGGATAGATATACCTAACCCATTAGCAACCGGAGGAATGTTCTTAACCGAAGCATATACTCGCCGACCAGGCCGAGAAACGCGTTGCAACTCACGAATGACCGGAGTTTCATCAAGATATTTTAACTCAATCATAAATTCAGAAGCGCCATTATCCAATTTTATTTCCCTATAACCGCGAATAAAACCCTCAGATTGTAGCACATCAAGAACATGAGCACGCAACTTTGAAGCCGGTGTTATAACAGTTTCACGCAAACGCATTTGCGCATTTCTGATGCGAGTAAGCATATCACCGAGTGGATCTGAAAGAGCCATTTTTTTCTCCTTACCAGCTAGACTTAACGAGACCGGGAATTTGCCCAAAATTACCAAGTTCACGTAAAGCAATGCGGCTTAATTTTAATTTGCGATAATATCCGCGCGGACGCCCACTAACCTCACAACGATTACGCACCCTGACGGGCGAAGAATTACGCGGCAATTCTGATAGTTTTATACTTGCCTTAAAACGCTCATCAAGCGGTAGGCTCCTATTATTAATAATCGCCTTTAGCGCCTTACGTCTATTGGCATATTGCTTTACCAATCTCGCCCTATGTTTATTTTTCTCTACAGCGCTAGATTTAGCCATATTCTATCCTTTCTCCCCCATATTATTGAGTGAATGGGAAGTTAAAAGCTGCAAGCAAAGCTCGCGCCTCTTCATCCGTTTTAGCGGTGGTGCAAATAACTATGTCCATTCCCCAAATTTGATCAACTTGCTCATAATCAATTTCCGGAAATACTATATGTTCCTTAATGCCCATCGCAAAATTTCCCCGACCATCAAAACTCTTTGCACTTAAGCCACGAAAATCGCGCACTCTAGGCAAAGCAATATTGATTAAACGATCGATAAATTCATACATGCGGCTCTTACGCAAAGTTACCTTTACCCCAAGCGGCATATTTTCACGCACCTTAAACCCTGCAATTGAGCGTTTAGCGCGTGTAATAACGGGTTTTTGCCCTGCAATAAGTGCCAGATCCGCTGCCGCTGATTTTATTTTTTTACTATCACCAACAGTTTCACCAATACCCATATTAAGCACAACTTTATCAAGTTTGGGCACCTGCATTGGGTTTTTATAACCAAAATCCTTAGTCAATTTTGCGTGAATATTATTTTCATATTCAGCGCGAAGACGCGGAATATATAAGTCAGCCATCGATAATCTCTCCGCTTCTTTTGGCAAAACGAACCTTTTTGCCATCCTTGAATTGAAAACCTACCCTTGTTGCCTTACCATCTTTTGGATCTATAATAGCCAGATTTGAAAGATGAATGGGCGCCTCTTTTGTGTAAATGCCCGCTTCTTGCTTTTGTGTCTGTTTAGTGTGGCGCTTTATCAAATTTACTCCCTTTACCAAAGCGCGGTTTTTACTAGGAATAACTTCTAAAACCTCACCGGTTTTTCCCCTATCACGCCCATTTAACACAATGACCTTATCGCCTTTTTTAATCTTTGCAGCCATCTATAGCACCTCCGGAGCAAGCGAAATAATCTTCATATGCTTCTTGGCACGTAATTCACGCGGGACTGGGCCAAAAATACGTGTTCCAATCGGCTCCTTATTCGCATTTACCAAAACGGCTGCGTTGCGATCAAAACGAATAATTGATCCATCAGGACGACGTATTTCAAAAGCTGTGCGCACAACAACAGCCTTCATCACCTGCCCCTTTTTAACACGACCACGCGGAATAGCATCCTTAACAGATACTACTATAATGTCACCAACAGAAGCATATTTACGGTGAGAGCCGCCAAGCACTTTAATGCACATTACCCGACGAGCTCCTGAATTGTCAGCTACATCTAAATTTGTCTGCATCTGAATCATAATATGATGCCTTCCTCTTTGCGAATTAGCAAAATAATTCGCTAACCTAACTCCTAATTAAGCAGACGGTAAAACCGTCCACCGCTTATTTTTTGATATTGGCGCACATTCCTGAATATTCACCACATCACCAACCTTCTTTGAATTGGTCTCATCATGCGCATGATATTTCTTGGAACGGCGAACCGTCTTTTTTAATAGCGGATGGGTAAAGCGACGCTCAACCCGCACCACTACTGTTTTATCATTCTTATCGGAAACAACTGTTCCTTGTAATATTCTCTTTGGCATATTTAACTTGTTTCCTCATTCCTAATTTTTTCAGCAAGCACGGTTTTTACGCGTGCAATATCACGTCTTACCTCGCGAATTCGCGAAGTTGATTCTAATTGTTGTGTCGCCTTTTGAAAGCGCAGATTAAACTGCTCTTTCTTGAGCTCAACTAGCATATCCTTTAACTCATCAACCGTTTTAGCCCGAACGTCACTGGCTTTCATTTTTAAGCCCCTTAATCTGCAATGCGGCTAATAAACCGCGTTTTAATTGGCAGCTTCATCGCTGCAAGCCTTAATGCTTCACGAGCAACATCCTCGCTAACACCATCTAATTCAAACATAATCCTGCCGGGATGAACACGAGCAGCCCAATATTCTACAGAGCCTTTTCCCTTACCCATACGAACCTCAGTTGGCTTTTTTGATACCGGAGTGTCCGGAAAAATTCTAATCCAAACCCGGCCAGCACGTTTCATATGACGGGTCATTGCACGCCTGGCAGCTTCAATCTGCCTTGCGGTAATACGGCTTGGCTCAATTGCCTTTAGCCCAAATTGTCCAAAATTAAGCTCATACCCGCCCTTAGCGGCGCCACGAATACGCCCCTTATGAGCTTTACGGAACTTGGTGCGTTTTGGTTGTAACATAATTCACCTATTCCTATCTGCTAGCCGGCTCACGACGGCGTTGTTGTTGAGAACCCGAACCAGCCTCATTTGCCCGACGCTCATGTGCTGAAGGGTCATGTTCCATTATGTCGCCCTTATAGATCCAAACCTTAACACCGATAATACCGTAGGTTGTATCTGCTTCGGCAACTCCATAATCTATATCTGCGCGTAAAGTATGTAGCGGCACCCTGCCCTCGCGATACCATTCAGTGCGGGCAATATCTGTTCCGCCTAAACGACCGGCAACATTAACCCTAATTCCGCCCGCTCCCATACGAATAGCCGTTTGCACACCCCTTTTCATTGCGCGCCGAAAGGCAACTCTGCGCTCTAATTGTTGTGCAATAGTTTGCGCTACCAAATTTGCATCAATTTCGGGCTTACGCACTTCAACAATATTAATATTAATATCGCTATTAGTAAATTTACTTACCTTCGCCTTTAATTTTTCAATATCAGCACCTTTTTTCCCGATAACAATGCCAGGGCGGGCAGTATGAATAAACACACGGCACTTACGGTGCGGACGCTCAATGGTAATTTTTGAAACTGCTGCTTGCTTAAGCTCTTTTTTTAACATATTGCGAATTTTCAGATCTTCCTGCAACAAATCCCCATATTCGCCCTTATTAGCGAACCAGCGAGATTCCCAAGTGCGGTTAATTCCAAGCCGTAAGCCAATTGGATTTACTTTTTGTCCCATTATACGGCCTCCTCAATTTCGCGCACTATTATTGTTAAATGAGCAAAGGGTTTTTGTACCATTGCAGACCTTCCTCGACCTCGCGCATGAAAACGCTTCATAACTAGTGAATTACCAACATATGCCTCTGCTACAATCAAAGAATCCGCATCAAGATTATGATTATTCTCAGCATTGGCAATGGCGCTTTCTAATGTCTTTTTCACTTCTTTCGCAATTCTCTTTGGTGAAAAGGACAGATCAGCCAGTGCCTTTTCAACTTTTTTGCCACGTATTTGCTGCGCAACCAAGTTTAACTTTTGCGGACTTGTGCGCACCGAACGCAAAACCGCCTTAGCCTCATTATCCTTTAGAGCGCGTAATGTTTTTGGCTTACTCATAATTAGCCCCTCTTAGCTTTCTTATCAGCTGCATGACCATAATAGGTTCTGGTTGGTGCAAATTCGCCAAATTTATGACCAATCATATCTTCGCTAACACTAACCGGAATATGTTTTTTGCCATTATAAACGCCAAAGGTAAGGCCAACAAATTGCGGTAAAATTGTCGAGCGACGGCTCCATATTTTAATAGTCTCATTACGCCCGCTTTCGCGAACCTTTTCAGCTTTTTTTAGCAAATACCCATCAACAAATGGGCCTTTCCAAACAGAACGAGTCATCTCCTAGCGCCCCTTCTTCTTAACGTGACGCGAGCGAATAATAAATTTATCGCTCGATTTATTTTTACGTGTTCTCTTACCCTTAGTAGGCTGACCCCACGGACTAACGGGGTGACGACCACCTGAAGTGCGCCCTTCTCCGCCACCATGAGGGTGATCTACCGGATTCATCGCAACCCCACGAACCGATGGGCGCCTTCCAAGCCAGCGATTGCGCCCAGCCTTGCCAAGATTTATATTAATATGATCTGGATTTGAAACGGCTCCGACCGTTGCTAAACATGAACCATGCACTTTTCTTTGTTCTCCAGAATTAAGACGCAAAATTGCCCAACCCTGATCACGTCCAACATATTGAGCATAGGCCCCAGCAGAGCGGGCAATTTGCCCTCCCTTACCCGGTTTCATTTCAATATTATGCACAATTGTTCCAACCGGCATTTTTTCCAGCGGCATAGCATTACCAGGCTTAACATCAACTAGATTAAGAGAAGAAATAATTTTATCACCTACTCCAACACGCTGCGGTGCCAAAATATAGGCCATATCGCCATCATCATATTTTATCAGAGCGATAAAGGCAGTGCGATTAGGATCATATTCAATTCTCTCAACTGTTCCGGCAATATCAAATTTTTTACGCTTAAAATCAACTAAACGGTAAGTGCGCTTATGCCCACCACCACGCCGGCGTGAGGTAATACGCCCCCTATTATTACGACCGCCAGATTTGCTCAAACCTTCTGTCAGTTTTTTCAGAGGCTTTCCCTTATAGAGCTCAGAACGCTCAATGCCAATCAGAGCGCGCCTGCCCGGCGAAGTTGGATTATATTGCTTTAACGCCATTTATCTTTCCTCAGCCTATAAACCAGTTGCAATATCAATATGTTGACCTTCAACAAGAGTGACAATTGCCTTTTTAACATTTATCTTACGCCCCTTAATACCGCGAAAACGCTTAGTCTTACCCTTGCGAATATGAGTATTAACCGACTTGACCTTAACCGAAAATAACTGTTCAACTGCCCTTTTTATTTGCGGCTTTGTAGCATTCATTGCCACATCAAAAACAAGCTGATTATTTTCAGAGGCAATGGTTGATTTTTCAGTTACAACCGGATTGCGAATAATATCATAATTAGAAATAATACTCATGATAAGCGCGCCTCCAAATTTTCAATTGCCGCTTTTGTCAGCACTAATTTATTGCGGCGCAAAATATCGTAAACATTGATACCCTGAACAGGTAAAACATCAATATTCGGTATGTTTCTTGCGCCAAGCGCAAAATTCTTATCCAGTTCATTGCCATCAATAATCAGAGCATTATCTATGCCCAATTTTGCAAAATCCTTTTTAATGGAAACGGTCTTGGGCTCTTTTGCCTTAGCATCTGCCAAAATTATTATCTCACCCGCTTTAGCTTTCGCGCTTAATGCATGTTTTAATGCCAATGCCCTAACTTTTTTGGGCAAACTAAAAGCATGCGAACGTGGGGTTGGACCAAAGGCTCGCCCACCACCTCTAAAAATATTTACCTTTTTAGTTGAGTGGCGCGCACCACCTGATCCCTTTTGCCGCACAAATTTACGCATTGAACCTCTAATCTCAGAGCGATTTTTTACATCGTGAGTGCCCGCACGGCGTTTTGCTAATTGATATCTAACCATACGGTGTAAAATATCCTCACGCGGCTCTAGACCAAATATTTTTTCATTAAGCGCAATTTTTCCTGATGATTTACCAGCAAGATTGACAATCTTAATTTCCATTATTCTTGCCCTCCTTCAGCTTTATCATCTGCTTTTGGAGTTTCTTTTGCATTATCCTGCTGATCCGGCTTTGCCTTAACTTTTGCTCCTTTATTTACTTCAGGAGCAACAAAAGAACCCGGATATTTCACTCCATCTGGCGCCGGCCTCTTAACCGCGTCCTGCACCCTAATCCATGTCCCCTTAGTTCCCGGAACCGAACCTTTAACCATAATCAAGCCGCGCTCAACATCAGTTTTTACCACCAGTAAATTCTGCGTGGTAACACGTTCATTACCCATATGGCCGGCCATTTTTTTGCCCTTAAATACTTTGCCCGGATCCTGACTATTACCAGTTGAACCGTGCGAGCGGTGCGAAATTGAAACACCGTGAGACGCCCGAAGACCTGCAAAATTATGCCGCTTCATGGCGCCCGCAAACCCCTTCCCTATTGAGATTCCAGTAACATCAACCAGCTGACCTTCCTTAAAATGATCGGCCAACATAGAAGCACCAACCTCAATAAGATTATCATCGCTAACACGAAATTCACATATATAACGTTTAGGCTCTACTTTTGCTACAGCAAAATGCCCGCGCAAAGGTTTAGACGTATTCTTAACTTTGACCTTTCCAGCCCCAAGCTGTAACGCCGTATAACCATTTTTTTCTTTTGTGCGCACACCTACTACTTGGCAATTTTGCAAGCCCAAAACAGTGACGGGCACAGCGGTGCCATCATCGTTAAATATGCGGGTCATGCCCAGCTTTTGCGCTATCAATCCAGAACGCATTGGTTCTACCTTCTCAACTTACGAGCTAAATAACCATCTAGCTCAACCTATCCATCAAATTCAGCAAATAATTTGCTGCAAAATCTTAAAGTTTAATCTCCACATCTACACCAGAGGCAAGATCTAATTTCATGAGGGCATCAACAGTTTGCGGGGTCGGATCTATTATATCCAACAAACGCTTATGCGTTCTAATTTCAAACTGTTCGCGGCTCTTTTTATCAACATGGGGCGAGCGATTGACTGTATATTTTTCAATCCGCGTCGGTAACGGAACTGGCCCGCGCACCTGCGCCCCCGTTCTTTTAGCCGTATTGACTATCTCACGAGTTGAGTTATCAAGCACCCTATGATCAAACGCTTTTAGTCTGATGCGAATGTTTTGCGAGTTCATTTATCTTCTTTTCCAACTGTTAAAATAAATGCGGCAATTTAATTACCGCATTTACAATTAATTATTCTACAATCTTTGAAACAACACCTGAACCAACTGTTCTGCCACCTTCGCGAATAGCAAAACGTAGTTTTTCTTCCATCGCGATTGGCACAATCAGCTCAACATTAATTTCAACATTATCACCCGGCATAACCATTTCCACACCTTCTTTTAGCGTAACAACACCGGTAACATCTGTGGTGCGGAAATAAAATTGCGGACGGTAATTTGAAAAGAATGGAGTATGACGACCACCCTCATCCTTAGTCAAAATATATGCTTCGGCAATAAATTTCGTATGAGGCGTAACAGAGCCGGGAGCACAAAGAACCTGCCCGCGCTCAACCTGATCGCGATCAATACCGCGAATTAGAGCGCCAATATTATCACCAGCCTCACCACTATCAAGCAGTTTGCGGAACATTTCAACGCCGGTAACAGTGGTCTTTTGCGTATCCCTGATACCCACAATCTCAACCTCTTCACCAACTTTAATAATGCCACGCTCAACACGGCCAGTAACAACAGTTCCACGACCAGAAATTGAGAATACATCTTCAATTGGCATTAAGAATGGCTGATCAATAGGACGCGCAGGCTGAGGAATATGCTCATCCACCGCATTCATCAATTCAATAATAGAATTTTTGCCAATTTCATCATCACGCCCTTCAAGAGCAGCAAGCGCTGAACCTCTGACAACCGGAATATCATCACCCGGAAAATCATAAGAAGAAAGCAATTCGCGCACTTCCATTTCAACCAGTTCAAGCAATTCCTCATCGTCAACCTGGTCAACCTTATTCAGATAAACAACCAAAGCAGGAACACCAACCTGACGAGCCAACAAAATATGCTCACGTGTTTGCGGCATAGGACCATCAGCCGCCGACACAACAAGAATAGCGCCATCCATCTGCGCCGCACCGGTAATCATATTTTTCACATAGTCAGCATGGCCAGGACAATCAACGTGCGCATAGTGACGTTTTTCTGTTTCATATTCAACATGTGCCGTTGAAATTGTAATACCACGCGCTTTTTCTTCAGGCGCTTTGTCAATTTCATCAAAAGCAGTAGCTTCACCACCGCCCGCTTCCGCCAAAACCTTAGTAATAGCCGCTGTAAGTGTGGTTTTGCCATGATCCACATGACCAATTGTTCCTATATTACAGTGCGGCTTACTGCGATCAAATTTTTCTTTAGCCATTCTCTTTCTCCGTTTTATTAGTCGATTTGACCAATTCCTTAATTTCTAACTCAACCAAGATTTAGGAATATTTCTCCATAATCTCATCGGCTACTGCCTTAGGCACCTGCTCATAATGATCAAACACCATTGTATATTGCGCACGTCCCTGACTCATAGAGCGCAAATTATTAACATAGCCAAACATATTTGCCAAAGGTACAAACGCATTTACTACTTGAGCAACACCACGACTTTCAGTTCCCTGAATTTGCCCACGACGTGAATTAAGATCACCAATCACATCGCCCATATATTCCTCCGGCGTTACAACTTCAACCTTCATAATAGGTTCTAAAATTTTTGGCCCCGCCTTTGCCAAAGCCTCTCTAAAGCCAGCACGAGCAGCTATTTCAAAGGCCAAAACAGAACTATCAACATCGTGATAAGCACCATCTGTGAGTGTGACCTTCACATCAACAATAGGAAAGCCGATTAAAATACCAGAACTCATCACGCTTTGAATGCCCTTTTCAACACCAGGAATATATTCTTTTGGAACATTACCACCAACAACTGTTGATTCAAACGAAAAGCCAGCACCAATTTCATTCGGTTCAATTGTCATTTTGACACGCGCAAATTGCCCGGAACCACCAGTTTGCTTCTTATGGGTATAGTCAACTTCTGCAGCATGGCTGATAGTCTCACGATAAGCAACCTGAGGCTGACCAATATTTGCCTCAACATTAAATTCACGCTTCATACGGTCAATTAAAATATCAAGATGCAATTCACCCATACCGGCAATAATTGTCTGCCCGCTTTCTTCATCTGACTTAACCCTAAAACTAGGATCTTCAGCCGCCAGACGATTAAGAGCAATACCCATTTTTTCCTGATCTGCTTTGGTTTTAGGCTCAACGGCAATTTCAATAACTGGCTCAGGAAACTCCATTCTTTCAAGAATTACCGGAGCGCTAGGAGTTGCCAGAGTATCGCCAGTTGTTGTATCTTTAAGACCAACAACAGCAACAATATCGCCTGCAAAGGCTTCGGTAATTTGCTCACGCGAATTAGAATGCATTTCAAACATTCGCCCAACACGCTCGCGTTTACCCTTAACCGTATTTTCAAGCATGGCGCCCTGCTCTAACTTACCGGAATAAATTCTGCAAAATGTGAGCGAACCCATATGCGGATCATTGGCTATCTTAAACGCCAACATTGAAAAAGGTTCATCATCACTGGCTTTACGCTCAATTTCCTTTTCGCTTTTAGGGTCAATACCCTTGATTGCCGGCACATCAACTGGCGAGGGAAGAAAATCAATCACCGCATCAAGCAATGGCTGCACACCCTTGTTTTTGAAGGCAGAACCACAGAAAACTGGGAAGAACTTAACTTCACATGTACCCTTGCGAACCAATTTTCTGATTGTATCATTATCTGGAATTTCACCCTCCAAATAAGCCATCATCACATCATCGTCAAGCTCAGCAATTGTCTCGATTAATTTAGTGCGATATTCTTCAGCCTTTTCTTTAAGATCTTCCGGAATTTCAACAACATCCCATTGCGCCCCCAAATCTTCCGAACGCCAAATGCGCGCATTCATCTCAATCAGATCTACAATCCCAACAAATTCGCTTTCTGCACCAATCGGCAATTGCATAACCAGAGGCACCGCCCCAAGACGGCTTTCTATCATTTCTACGCAACGATAAAAATCCGCACCAATTTTATCCATTTTATTAACAAAAACTAGACGCGGAACCTCATATTTATCGGCCTGACGCCATACAGTTTCGGTTTGCGGCTCAACCCCCGCATTAGCGTCAAGGAGAGCAATAGCCCCGTCAAGCACACGCAATGAACGCTCAACCTCAATGGTAAAGTCAACGTGACCAGGAGTATCAATTATATTAAAGCGATGCTGCTTGCCATTTCTATCTTTCCAAAAGGTAGTAGTTGCAGCAGAGGTAATAGTAATGCCACGCTCTTGCTCTTGCTCCATCCAGTCCATAGTGGCCGCACCATCATGAACCTCGCCAATTTTATGGCTTTTACCGGTATAATAAAGAATACGTTCGGTAGTCGTAGTCTTGCCGGCGTCAATATGCGCCATAATGCCAAAATTGCGATAATCTTTAATGTCATATTCGCGCGCCATACTTCTCAACCCCTACCAGCGATAATGCGAGAATGCACGATTTGCATCTGCCATTTTATGAGTGTCTTCACGTTTTTTAACTGCTTGCCCGCGACCATTAACCGCATCTAATAATTCACCACAAAGACGGTCAATCATTGTGTTTTCTCCACGCTTACGTGCGCTCTCTATTAACCAGCGAATAGCCAAAGCCTGTTGCCTATCTGCACGAACCTCAACCGGAACCTGATAAGTAGCACCACCAACACGGCGCGAGCGAACTTCAACTGAGGGACGGACATTTTCTATTGCCTGATGAAACACATTAACAGGATCTTGCTTTGATTTTTTCTCAATCAATTCAAACGCACCATAGACTATTCGCTCGGCAACAGATTTTTTGCCATCTAGCATTAGCGAATTCATAAATTTTGATACCACAACATCCCCAAATTTAGGATCTGGGTTTACATGACGTTTTTCTGCACGGTGCCTACGAGACATTTTATGCTTCCTAATTATTTTGGACGTTTAGCGCCATATTTTGAGCGGCGCTGTTTACGATCTTTTACGCTTTGCGTATCAAGCACCCCACGTAAAATATGATAACGAACACCGGGCAAATCACGAACACGACCACCACGAATAAGCACTACTGAATGCTCTTGCAGATTATGCCCCTCACCCGGAATATATGAAATTACTTCGCGCTGATTAGTCAGGCGCACTTTAGCAACTTTACGCAAAGCTGAATTAGGCTTTTTTGGCGTTGTTGTATAAACGCGGGTGCAAACGCCACGCTTTTGCGGGTTCGCCTCCATTGCGGGAACCTTATTTCGCTTTGGCTTATTCTGCCTTGGCTTTCTTATCAGTTGGTTAATGGTCGGCATGTTCGCTCGAGCCCTTACTTACGTTTCAATTCTAAATCCAAACAAATGTGACACAAACCCAAAGCGCCCCATCACCCCCCATTGAGAGCTGGAAGCACCTTCTACACAGCGGAACACCAAAAAGCGTTCATCATTCAACCATGTCAGCATCTGTTAACTTAGCGATGTGTTTGACTTGTCTGATTATTCAAACCTTGCGAATGATAATCTAATACAAATCACGACCTAACGCGAAGCTGGGCTGGCTATACCCCTCCGTTTCGCTCTCGTCAAGAAAAATCGAAATTTTTTATGATTTTTTTATTTTTTTTGCTAGCTTGCTTAATATCAGCCCTATATTAGTTCATTTTAACTCAAATTTTCATAAATTTCTACTGACCAAAAATAACAACTTCTCACATATTTACCCATATTCGCTCCGCATTTACTGACTATATAGAGTAATCATGGAATATTTTGGTATATTGACATAAAGACCATTTTAAGTTCTGCTGTGACCTGCCGACTAAATCCATTATTGTTCAGAGTGGCACTTAACAGATAAAGCAATATTGTTCGCAAAAATATCTAAATATCTAAATATCTAACTGGGGGGTTATCATGAAAAAATTGCATAGTTTAACAAAAAAATTCTTTATTTTATTACCATTTATTTTAGTATTTTCTACCCCCATTGCTGCCGAAGAACTAATTGATGGCTCTGATATTAATGAAGTTCTAAATATTGCAAAAGGATTTGGCTCAGCTACCCTTAATCGCAATGATAATGGTGAGCCCGGAATTCGGGGAAGAATTGAGGGGAATGCCTATTATTTAACATTTAGAAATTGCTCTGGTGAGATTTCTTGCGAGGATTTTTATTTTCAAGCCTTTATCATAAAACCAGTGGTTGATCTGGGATTGGCCAATGAGTGGAATTTTAGAAATCGCTGGACTAAACTATATTTTGATGATGTTGATGATGCAATATTAGAAATGGATGTGAATTTGGGTGGAGGAATTTCCATAACTAATCTGGAGCAAGCCTTTTCCATTTGGTCGCAAAATATGCAACAATTTTTTGATGGTTATTTGCAAAAAGAATAGTTTTCTTCCATTAAAGAATAGCATTAAGAACAAATTGACAGGCTTTTAAGAGTTTTATGGCAATCTTTGCCTTATGCGGCGAAATTTTATACGAATCATACTAATATTTACAGCCATAATTCAGCCTATGGCTATATTTGCGCAGAATCTGATAGATGGGAATAATATTGATGAAATAATTTTCATTGCTCGCCAATATGGCAGCGCCGCCCTCGCCTACCAAGCTGATGGCAACCCAAAAATAATTGGGCGGATTGATAATATTCCATATATAATAAGACTTAGAAATTGCACAAATGAGCAAATATGCGAAGATATGAATTTTAGAGTAGGATTTCTTATAAAGCCTTCTATTGAGTTAATCAACAAATGGAATCAAACAAAGCGTTTCACCAGAGCCTATTTGGACAATGAAAAAGATGCTATTTTAGAAATGGATATTGTAATTGATGGAGGGATTTCATCCAAAAATCTTGATAAAATATTTTCCTATTGGCGTCTTAGCTTAGCAGCCTTTACTAAACATATTGAGTTTAAGTAACGGATTATTGCTAAACATATTTCCATTTAATTTCGCATATATAAATATCAGATTTTATGCCATACATTGTTATCTATAATCGGAATATTTAAGCTTTACACATGTTAATTTGAAAAAAGAAAAAATACTGTTATAAGTTAAACGTCTTGCCTGTCAAAATTGCGAGCAATTATAGTAAAAATTACAGTAAAATTGTTGGGGAAATATTATGAGTGATAAATATCTTAAATATATGGACGATGTTAGAAAATATGCGCCGGACGCCGATGAAAATGTAGTTAAAAAAATCGTCTCTTATTTGGGCATAGCCCTGCAAAGCCGCGATGCTTCTTTGGTTTCTTGTTCAGATGATTCTGAATTAGAGCGCATTCGTTCTGGCTTTGCTGCCAAAAAACTTGGTCTTTCAGAAGATGATGCCGCAGCTGGTGTGCAATCAGTTTGTGAAACTATGAAAGAAGATCGGCAAAAGAGCCGTGTGACTTTTTATTATTTATTAGCTGAAAAGACTGGCACTTTATCAAAATTAGCATAATTTTATAAATTATAACTTTAAGGGCAGCTATAAATCGCTGCCCTTTACTGTCGTTCGCATTGATGTTTTGGATTCAGAACCTAATTTATCCGCAATAAATTAATGACATAATTATTTGGCTAATCTTCATCATCTGCATTTGGATCAACTGGTAATTTATGTGCAACACCTTGATGACATTCAATGCAGGTTTTTTCACCCACCTCAAATGCTTCTTGCATTTTTTTAGATGCTCGCCTGCCTTGCTTGGTAAAATCCATAGCCTCTTCAGAATGGCAGTTTCTGCACTCTTGCGAATCGCTATTTTTCATTGATTCCCACACACGCCTTGCCAGTTCAAGCCTCTTAGCTTCAAATTTTTCTAGCGTATCAATAGTGCCGACTAATTTATGATAAAGCTCACTAGTTGCTTGAACTTTTCTGATTAATTTTGCCGTCCACTTTTTTGGCACATGACAATCTGAACAAATGGCACGCACACCTGAAGCATTCTTATAATGGGAGCTTTTTTTATATTCTTCATAAACTGTATCTCTCATTTCATGGCAAGAAATACAAAATTCTTCGCTATTTGTATATTCCACATAACTATTGAAACTACCCAAAAAAATTATCCCAGCAATCCCCCCAATGATAAAAATAGCGCCCCATGTAAATTTTTTTGAGGGTTGCCAAAACCAATTCCAGATTTTTTTAATCATAATGCCCTCTTAAGGTTAAATATGATAGTTGCGCCAAAATATTATCGGCGCAACTTTTAGAGGAGGGAAATTATTTCTCAGTTGGTAAGGTCAATAAATGTGCCATCAAATCAAGGGTAATTTGATAATCTAAAGCTCTTAAAGCTGGCATTTGCTCAGCTGGCTGCCCATTTAAGATTTTGTGCATTACTTCCCATGGATTGCCCATTTGTTTACCTAGTGATTTATCCATATCTTTTGGTAAAGTGCCATCACGGGCATGACATTGAGCGCAAAGAGTATCAAAATATTGCTGACCTCTTGTTGCATCACCTGATTTTAGCGCCTTAGTCTTTAGGTCAATATATTGAGACATATCAACCTGACCTTTGGAAACAAACAAAGCCAAATCATTAAAATCAGCATCATCCATTCTATCTGCAAATTGGTGAGTATCATCTTTTAAGATAGCAATAATTGCATCTAAATCGGCTCCGACCATGCCATCAATTCCCTTAATACCCGTTAGATATGAACCAGAGCCATAGGCGCCATCAACCCCTTTATAATCCCAACCATGACAGGATTTACACCGCCAAGTTACATCACCTTTCTTCTTGGTGTTGCTGGCTGGCCAGCTAGGGTGAGTTACATCAGGTTTGTCTGCTTTAATAACCGCAAACCATTTATCATAAAGCTGAGCGCCTCTGACAATATCACCTTCATTTGCACTAAGCGCAGGCAAAGAAAAACCCACCAGCGCAAATGTAATCAATAAAATACTAGAGAAAACTCTTCGCAATATATTCTGCATGTTTATTCTCCCATTACTTTTGCCCACGAGTAATAGTGCGACTAAATTTTGCACTTTGTCATTGATGCGGATCAAACTTCATAAATATTTATTTATACCAAAATTACAAAATTTAAGCCTACCTACCAACATAGGTTTGATGAAATAAGTTAGAATATGTCCTATTTTCCGATTTAATTTTATAATCAGATGAAGGATATGCGCATTATAAGTAATTTTTCCGGCAAGAGCAGCAAATATATAGCCCGTCCACTAGCGGGCGTGGGACTCTTTTGCTCCAAATCAATCGCCTATCATGAGCTGAGTTTATTGGATTGCGGCTCGTGGGGCGCAACTGAGTTGATGACTTTGGAGGGTGTTTAGTATCTAGCCCTCCGTGAAGAATTTTTAACATATTAATATTTGCGAAAATCGGAAGCTGGAAGTCAGAAGTCGGAAATAGAAAAACGTAATTTCATGCGATTTTGTCAAATGATAAGAAATGTTTGACCAATAAACCCAGCGCCAAATGCCCTAAGCAAATTTAGTCACAAAGAAAAACCAAAATATTCCTCCAACAGGTTGGAGGAGTAGGTTCATTATCCCATAAATTTATTCTTAACAAAACCAGCAATCAGGGTTAATAAACCACCGCCAACTAGTCCGGTTACGCCCTGTCCGGCAAGAGCACCAATATCAATGCCGCTAACAGCACTGGTTGCATCGCCGGCCATAGAGGCACCTTTGCCAATCAGACTGTCAAGACCGGGTATCATACCCGAAATTGCCGTTCCACCAAGTCCGCCCAGTGCGCCGGCAATCATATTAGTGCTTCCGCCCATATTGACGCTTTTTACCAGCTTACCAACTATGCCGCCCCCAGCGCCTCCGCCAATAATTTGTACAATCAAAGATATTAACATTTCCATAAGCTTGTTCCCCTCTATTTTGCAAAAAGCCCCCCCTTTTGAGCGACTTTGCTTTCTTGCACCTTCATGTTAAGACTAATTAGGTCAAAAATAAAGCAAAGAGCAATTTGCTTGTGTAAAACTAAGGCCAATTGTGATGAAGAGATAAATGAGGGCGAAATTGACGTCTTCTCCATTATTTTGGCTATAGTGATTATGCCAAAGAAAATGGAGGATAATATTTCATAAATAATTTGAAATAGTTGTAGTAAATGCTAAATCATTTTCAAACTATTATAGTTTGTTTTTGAAAGTGCATAATATGCTACATATTTTATTTTTATTCTTTGGATTAGCTCTTCTGGCAATATCTGGTGATGCTTTGGTGCGCGGGGCGTTAAATGCCGCCAAAATAATGCATATTCCAACCATCATTACCGGTCTAACAATTGTGGCCTTTGGCACTTCTGCTCCCGAACTTATAGTATCGGTTGAAGCGGCGCTAAATAATGCTCCCGGTTTGGCTTTAGGCAATGTGATTGGCTCAAATGTGGCCAATACATTATTGGTGCTTGGGGCTCCAGCAATAATAGCTTCATTTGCTCTTGTCGCCGGTGGTATTCGCCGCTCATTAGTATTTTTATTGGCCATTTCGCTAATATTTATCCTGCTTATGCTTGATGGAACAATCAGCCGTTTTGAAGGGCTTATTTTGTTTGCTCTACTTATTATTTATCTTACCTATAGTGGTATTATTGCAAATCGTTCGCGTAATGAAACCTTAAAAGAAATTGCCGATGGCACTAAAGACCAAACTGACGAAGATAAACCGGATTTGACTTTACCCTGGATTTTAGCATTTTTGGCATTTGGTGTTGTTGGGCTTGGAATAGGCGGTAAATTAACGATTGCCGGTGCGTTGGGAGTTGCAGAAATGCTTGGTGTTGCAGATACGGCAGTTGGTTTATCAATTGTTGCACTGGGAACTTCCTTGCCAGAATTGGCCGCCTCAATTGCGGCTGGCTTAAGAAGGCAGGCGGGCATGATGATAGGTAATGTGCTTGGCTCCAGCATTTTCAATATTCTTGGTATTATTGGCATTACCGCTATGATAGTGCCGCTAAATGTGCCCGCTTCAATTATGCGCCTTGATATTTGGGTTATGTTGGCAATATTTTTATTTTTGTTGCCAATGGCCTTTATTACCCGCAAAATAACGCGCCTATTAGGTTGGGCTATGACAATAGGCTATATAATATATATAGTTTTGATTTTTGCCAATGTTAGCTAAATTATTTTGGCGGATATATAATTTTATAAAATGAAACAGACTTCTAATTTGTCCGGACCTGAAATTATTGCTAAATACCAAAAAGATTTACCTACCTCTGCGGGCGTTTATCGTATGATTGATGAAAATGGAAGGGTGTTATATGTTGGTAAAGCACTAAATTTGAAGGCGCGGGTTAAGAATTATACTAGTTTTAAGGGTAATTCTAATCGTATTTGCCGTATGATTGCTGCCACTAAATCTATGGAATTTGTGCAAACCGAGACCGAAAGCGAGGCTTTATTACTAGAAGCCAATATGATTAAACGCTATAGGCCGCAATATAATGTGTTAATGCGTGATGATAAGAGTTTTCCTTATATTCTCATTGCTACCGAGCATAAGGCGGCAGAATTAACAAAACATCGCGGAATAAGAAATAGAAAGGGGCATTATTTTGGTCCCTTTGCTTCGGTAAAATCGGTCAATGCCACCATTGATATATTGCAAAGGGCGTTTTTATTAAGAAATTGTTCTAACTCATATTATGCAAATCGCACTCGCCCCTGCTTACAATTTCAGATTAAACGTTGTGCAGCTCCATGCACGGGGGAAATATCGCTCAAAAATTATGCAAAATTGGTTGATGAGGCTTGTGCTTTTCTAAGGGGAAAATCCGAAAAAATTAAGCAAGAATTAGTTAAAAAAATGCATGCGGCAGCAAAAAGAGAAGATTTTGAAAATGCGGCAATTTTGCGTGATAGAATCTCCGCTTTAGCGCATATTACCAGCCAGAATAAAATCAGCACGCAACGAGTTGAAGAAGCGGATATTTTTGCGATTTATCGTATGGGTGGGCAATTTTGCGTGCAGTTATTTTTTTATCGGGCATTTCAAAATTGGGGCAATCATGCCTTTTATCCAAAGGCGGATAGTTCAATGGAGGAAAGTGAAGTTTTATCTTCCTTTATTTTGCAGTTTTATGAAAATAGGCCAGCTCCCAAATTAGTGCTTTTATCGCATAAATTAGCGGAGCAGAATTTGTTGCAAAAGGCGCTTTCAATCAGCAAAGAAAAAAAGATTAATATTATGGCTCCCAAAAGGGGAGAAAAATTTACCTTAGTCCAAAATGCCCTTAATAATGCTAAAGAGGCATTGGGGCGTAAATTAGCGCTCAATATAACGCAGAAAAAATTGCTCAAAGATTTAGCGAGAATTTTTAATCTTGCAAAAACTCCACGTCGCATAGAAGTTTATGATAATTCGCATATTCAGGGAACTAATGCGGTTGGCGCCATGATTGTCGCTGGTGAAGAAGGGTTTAACAAAAAACAATATCGCACTTTTAACATTAAAAGTGAAAATATTGCAGCTGGTGATGATTTTGCGATGATGAAGGAAGTTCTTAATCGTCGCTTTAAGCGTCTTAAAAATATCGTTACCGATAATGAGGATAATAAAATTGATAAAATAAAGGAGAATGATTTTCCCCTTTGGCCTGATCTGATTTTAATTGATGGGGGCAGGGGACAGCTTAGTGCCGTTGGTGGGCAGTTAGAGCAATTTGATTTGCCGCATAAAATTGAACTAATCGCTATTGCGAAGGGAAAAAATCGTAATTGGGGGGAGGAAAAATTTTATATGCCAAATGGGCGGGAGATAAAATTAGCAGCAAATGAGCCTGTTTTATATTTTTTACAAAATTTACGCGATGAAGCGCACCGTTTTGCAATTGGAACACATAAGGCAAAGCGAAAGAAAAATATGGTTAAAAATCCGCTCGATGAAATTGTTGGCATAGGGGCGGCAAAAAAACGCGCTTTATTAAATTATTTCGGTTCGGCAAAGGCCGTATCGCGCGCCTCTTTAGCCGATCTGAAAAAAGTTAATTTAATATCTGACAATTTAGCACAAAAAATATATGATTATTTTAATCAATAATTATTCCCCGCCTTGACCTTAATAGCGCAATCCTGTTTCTTGTTGTCCATGATAAAGAAAAACAATATTCCCAACTATCTTACTTTTTTGCGCATTATTGCTATTCCGTTTATTGTTATATTAACTTTGGCAGAAAGTGATAATTTGCGCCTATTAGCTCTATTATTATTTGTGCTTGCTTCAATAAGCGATTATTTTGATGGATATTTAGCGCGCAAATGGAATATTATTTCTTCTTTGGGGCAGATGTTAGATCCGATTGCCGATAAATTGCTTATTGGCTCTTTATTGGTGGTTTTTGCTTTTGATGGAACATTTAACCTATTTGATTTAGTTGCGGCGATTATTATTTTAATGCGGGAAATTTTTATTTCTGGTTTACGCGAATTTTTAGGAAATAAAAATATAAAATTGCCCGTTAGTTTTGTGGCAAAATATAAGACTGCGGTGCAAATGTTAGCCTTTATTCTTTTATTTGCCGAACCTATTTTCCCTATTCTCATATTATTATCTGATATTTTTCTCTGGCTGGCAGCTATTTTAACAATATGGAGCGCCTATCTTTATTGGCGTGAGGCTAAAAATTATTTTAAGTAAACTTAATTACAAGCCCATTTGCTGATAATCATGGCGATTGGTTAGCGGATTATTTTGCCCTATTCTTGAAAATAATAAAAATATCTCTATATTGTTTCTCATGTATAGGGTAATGACTCTTTTACGCATTTTTCAGGGGCGGCTGCGCGGGCAGCTAAAGGCTCTTTGGCACGCTTTTTGGCACCCTGAAACGCCATTTTATCTAAAGGCGTTAATGGTTGGCCTTGTTATTTATCTATTATTGCCAATTGATATAATACCGGATTTTTTACTTTTATTCGGGCTGGTTGATGATGTTTTGATTATTGTCCTTGTGCTAAATTGGATTTTGAGCCGTTTGCCAAAAGAAACATATTCAGAATCACACTCAACAGAGCGCGCAAAAAAGCGCGATGATTATGAAGATGAAACGATTACAATAGACGGCACTTCACGCCGTCTTTGAACTAGCCGGCCGTGAAGATTCATCAATAGCATCTAGCCGCAGAATTTCCTTATTGATTTGTGCGCGCCATTGCTCGGCTTCTTCTTTATCAGATAATAAGTTGCACAAATAATCAAAATTATTTTCCTTGTGCATCCTGACGGTTGCCTCTCGCCATGGCCAGCTTTGTGCGCTTTGCATTTTTTCCAATAATGACTTTAGAGAATTACGCACATAGCGCTCATCTGGCTTATGCACCTTATATTGCGGCGATTGTTCCCCAAATAAATCGCCCTGTTCTCTGGCAAATAATTCTGTTTGCTTTGACATTAGCTAAAATTCTTTTGATTATGATTCGACAGCTTTAACATAACAGCTAACAGCCCTCTCCAAAAGCCTTGTTATAGGCATCATCAATTTTTTGCATCTGCTTAATGGTAAAGGCGAGTATATTGCAAATATTGCTGATATTGTTAATCTCATCAAGGCTAAGAGTGCGCCCTTTACGGCTTTTTAGATATTTATCTAGCACCTGATAACCACCAATATGAAACTGCCAGACATCTTTTGGCACTGGGGCGAAATATTGCGTTTTATTGATATAAAGCTGAGCCTTTTCCTCAACAAAGCGCACTTTTTCAACCTCATGACTGCCCTTGCCATTATAGGCACCAAGCCCTAATTGCGGCCGGTTGCGCATCAGGTGCGCTTCCATTAGTTCCTGACCTAGCTCGGCCAAAAGTTCAAATTGCTCTTGAGCTTCGGGAAAGGCGACATGGGGGAAATCAATGCGTAAAAATTCGGCATATTTTTGCCG
>WFXU01000019.1 GCA_015490455.1 Hyphomicrobiales bacterium | reverse complement strand
TACTTCTTATTTCGTCGGCATTTTCCTCTCCGCTTAATATTGCCGCCTCACGACCCACACCAATTTCTACCGCTTTAACTGCATTTATGCTCATCATGGCAGAGGCAAGATCTGCGCTTAATTTACCATAGATAGGCGCCCCCCAGCCGGCTGGAACATTTTGCGCAACAACTTCTATGACGGCGCCAATGGAAGAACCTTTTTTGCGAATTTCATCTAAATAAGTTTCCCATTTTTTTACTGTTTCCTTATCGGCGCAAAAAAAGGGATTTTTTTCTACCTCTTCCCAATCAAAATTAGCATAATCTATTTTATATTTACCAATTTGCACTAAGGATGCCCTAATTTTTACCTGCGGTATTACTAATCGCGCTATGGCTCCTGCGGCAACTCTTGCCGCCGTTTCACGTGCAGAAGAGCGCCCTCCCCCCCGATAATCGCGAATACCATATTTTTGCAAATATGTGTAATCGGCGTGGCCAGGGCGAAATTTATCTTTTATTTCGGAATAATCTTTTGAACGTTGATCTTTATTCTTAATTATAATTGAAATGGGCGTTCCGGTAGTTCTTAATTGTGAACTTTCCTTATCTTTGAATATTCCCGACAATATTTCTATTTTATCATCTTCTCTTCTTTGGGTGGTAAAGCGCGATTGAGCGGGCTTACGCCTATCCATTTCCCTTTGAATATCCTCAATTGAAATTGCAATATTTGGCGGGCAGCCATCAATTACCACGCCAATAGCCTCTCCATGACTTTCGCCCCATGTGGTAAATCTGAATAAATGACCAAAACTATTAAATGACATAATATACCCGCTATTTTGCTATTTCGCTTTTAGACAATCAATTTAATTTTAGCAATGAATTTGGTCTATTTAATATTAGTAATAAAGATAATCAGCTTTATTTCACCATTAAGGGTAAGATAAATGCCGATTATATATATTTTTCTAAATTATGGACATATAATATTTAAGCGCTTGCGGCGAGCTTAGGCACAGCCGAACTTGCCTTATAAAGCCCGCGATAGCCATCGGCGCGCTCCATTAAATCGCTAATTCCAAGCAGCGTCTCTGCTCCCCCCAGCACTAAATAACCGCCAGGGCGTAAAATATTATGAATTGATTTTACAACTTTGGCCTTTGTTTCACTATCAAAATAAATCAACACATTTCGGCAAAATATTGTGTCCATACGTCCCAAAGAAACAAATGGTTCTAATAAATTTCCAACCGAAAATTTTACCATATTCTTAATCTCATCAGAAATAATCCAGCTTGTTCCCTCCTGCCTAAAATGTTCCATTAACATTTGCACCGGCAGGCCGCGTTGCACTTCAAATTGTGTATATTTACCCTCCTTTGCCCGTTTTATTGCGCTAGGGGAAATGTCTGTTCCAATTATTTCAACCTGTAAATCTGACCAAATTCTTTTGTTTGCCAATAAAATCATCGCCAAAGAATAAGGTTCCTGCCCGGTGGAGGCAGCAGCGCACCAAATTCTGATTTTTTTACTATTTTTTCGCGCATAATCGGCCAGTTCAGGCAGCATAATTTTTTCAAAAGCATCAAATGGGATATTATCACGAAAAAAGAAGCTCTCATTGGTGGTCATAGCATCAATAACTGCCATTTGCACTTCTTTTGGCGCCGAATTTAATCTGCTGGCTAATTCGTCAACATTTTTAAACCCAAATTGCTCAGCAATAGGAGTGAGTCTAGTTTCAATTAAATAGGATTTTGAATTTCCAAGCACAATACCAGAATGTTTTTGCACAAAATTGCTTATTATTTGATTATTTGCTTCGTTCATTTATGTCCCCTTATTTATTATTTTTGCCAATTCGGCACCCATATTTTTAATATTAACCAGCTTTGTGCAAACTCCCGTCATGGCGGTTGCACCGGGCATTCCCCAAACAACAGAACTAGCTTCATCTTGCGCAATAATAGTGCCGCCAGTATGCGCTATAGCAACAGCACCATTGGCTCCATCAGAGCCCATTCCCGTCAAAACAACGGCTAATGCTGAATTTCCATAATTTTCAGCGATTGATTCAAACATTGGATCTACCGCTGGGCGACAATGATTTATTGGCGGTCCTTCATCTAGAGCAATGATTTTTTGTCCGTTTTTTTCACTAACACGCATATGAAAGCCGCCTGGCGCTACATAAAGCCGCCCGCCAATAATAGGTTCTCCCTCTTTAGCTTCGCCCCCCTCTAATCCTCCAATCCGAGCTAATTTTTCGCCAAGTAAGGTAGTAAAGGTTGGCGGCATATGTTGGGCAATTAACACTGGAAGATTATTGAATTTACCCTTAAGTTGACTAAATAACTCGCTCAACGCAGCCGGGCCACCGGTTGAAGAGCCAATAGCCAATATTCTAGGATTTATCAATGAGGCTTTTCTAAAGGTGAATTTCTCATTAGGCTGGGGCATTGGCGACCAAGAGGCATTTTGCCTATTATTATTTAGGAAGTAAGTTTTTTTGGAATTAGCTCCCGGTAACAGACCGGTAACTTTTCTTATAAGTTCGTTCTTAAAACCTTCTCTTGCCTCATTACCATCGCGCGCAAAAGAAGGTTTGGGAATATAGTCAGACGCCCCCAAACTCATTGCTTTAAGGGAAATTTCTGCATTTTTTAGTGATAAAGTGGAAGCTATTAATATTTTGGTGTTTGGTGATTTTTTTAATAATGTTGGTAAAGCCGTAATCCCATCCATCACCGGCATTTCAATATCTAAAATAATAATATCTGGCTTTAATATTCCAACCTTATCAACTGCTACTTGCCCATTATCGGCACTATCAACAACCTCAATATTATCAATGGTTTCCAGCCATTTTCTAACCATTCCCCGAATGACTGCAGAATCATCAACAAGCATGATGCGAGCTTTTCTCTCGCTATTTGTTGCCAATTTTTTTACACCCATAATAATTTCTCACTATTTTGTTAGGGTGATTTTGCGCTAATTTTCTAAGCACGTGCTTTAGAGTTAACTATGTAAGAGTGCTTATTTTCAGAAAAATCATTATCATTGCCAATGCAATGATTGGAGATAAGCTGCTAAATCAATAAGTTAATGACGATAGGGGGTGATGTTATAAATCAGGAGCAGTATAATAGTGTCAGAAATTTGCCTAATAGAATAAATTATTGCTTGATATGTTTGGCGATTTAGCCGGCTGCAACGTTACTTTGAAGCCTAGCCATATGCTACTATTACAGTCCTTAAACAACGGAATTAAAAGTTATTCTTTCATCTATAATTGCTAGCAGCTTGCCTAAAACTAAAAATTTCTGTCATATTTTATTCCCTTAAGGGATAGAGAAGATGCAATTTTTCCCTTTTCCAATAAATATTCTAAATGCGCCTTTAATGTTAAGGAAGCAGCAAAGCGCATTCGCCCCTTATGAGAAGGATAGATAATATTTACCAATTCACTAAGAGTAAGATATTTATCTTTTAGCAAAGTAAGAATTTGTTGATTTCTATATTCTCTGTGAGCCAAAATTTGCTTAGTATATTTTTTTGCCTGTTTTATTTCTCCTCCATGTGCGGGTAAAAAAACATCCCAATTTTGTTTAAGCAATTTTTTAAGCGATAATAAATATTCACCTAAATCCCCATCAGGGGGAGCAATTAAAGAACTATTCCAGCCCATTATATGGTCTCCGCTGAATAAAAGGGGAGTATTTTCCAGGCCAAAACAAAAGTGATTAGCGCAATGTCCTGGTGTTGCAATTGCCCTAATTTTTAGATTATCAATTTCAATAACATCACCGTCAGTCAGAATTTTATCTGGCACTAAATCCCAGTCGCACGATTTTTTTAGTAAATTTATTTCAAATAATTTTTTGTTTCTTGATAGGCGGTGTTTGCCACCAAATAAAATAGGCGCCTTTGTTTTATTGCTTAATTTTACGGCTAAATTTGAGTGATCTTTATGAGTGTGGGTCAATAAAATAGCCTTTAATTTACGCCCCTTTATGGCTTTTAATATTGCTAAAAAATGCTCCTTATTATCGGGGCCAGGATCAATAATAGCAATTTGTTTATTTCCAACTATATAGCTATTTGTGCCCTTAAAGGTAAAGGGGGAAGTATTTGGTGCGGTTATACGTTCAATATTTGCAATATTTGGAAATATTTTTTCGTTTTTCCCAATTCTAGGATTAAAATTTTTGTCAAATTTTAGCATATTTAATCCTTAGACCATTGCTATTTATGTGCTATTTTTGTTAAGAGAAGAGAAAATTAAACGATAAGGAATTTTATATAATGCGCGACATAAATTCTAGTCCAAATTTAATTTTAGCAAATTTACGGCAGCAAAAAGGTTTGTATAGATTATTTAGCACGGTTTTTCTGGTGGTGCTGGGGTCAGTAATTTTAACAATTTCAGCAAAAATAAATATTCCCTTCATTGGTGTGCCGGCAACATTTCAGACTATGGCTGTAGCGTTGATTGGGGCGGCCTTTGGCTGGCGTCTGGCTTTTGCAAGTGTGGCTCTTTATTTATTTCAAGGGGCAATGGGTTTCCCGGTCTTTGCGCAAGGGGGCTCTCTTGCTTATTTATTTGGACCAACGGGCGGATTTTTATTAGGATTTTTGCCCGCTAGCTATATTATTGGTAAATTAGCAGAAAATGGCGCCAGTAAAAATTTTTTGACCCTATTTTTAGTAATGATTATAGGTGATATGGTTATTTTTGCTTTTGGTTATGCCTGGCTACTGGCTCTTGCGAGTAATGTTTCCTGGTTGGATCAGGCCAATTTATTTATTTCTGCCTATAAAATTGCGATTGAGCCATTTATTATCTGGGATATTTTGAAAATGGCTTTGGCGGCGGCAACTATTATTGGCGTTAATGGTTTAATTAGAAAAATTAACAAATAATCACCTATTTTAGGCTCCAATAAATTAGCGATATTGGAGCCTTATTTGGGACAATGTTAAATATTGGCGAAATTTTGTAATTTTTTTACAAAGATTTCATTTGAGATGTTGCAGAAATCAAATAAACATTGTACCAACCAATTCGCTTTGGGGCGTCGCCAAGTGGTAAGGCACTGGTTTTTGGTATCAGCATTCGCAGGTTCGAATCCTGCCGCCCCAGCCAAGCGGAGTTGGGTATATTCTTGAGACATAATATGTGGTTTATAGTTGAGACATTAGCTAGCAGATTAAAGCAGCAGTAACTAGAGAGTATTTTCCTGCGACCCTTATGGCTGGCGATAAGGATGATGACCCAAAAGCCTCGTGATGATATCCCAAAGAAATCTATTCCCTACATGCGCCAGAGGTGGAATGCATTGGTAAAGGCAAGGCCCACAAGCCTTATGAGTTTGG
>WFXU01000018.1 GCA_015490455.1 Hyphomicrobiales bacterium | reverse complement strand
ACCAATATTTTTTGATTGTGCAAGCTCTTTGCCATCTTGGAAGGTCTGCATCGGGGTTTTGCCGTAACAGTATTTTCCGGAGTGTGGCCGCGTTTCATTATATTTGCGTAGCCATTCATCGACATCTGTTTGCAGCTCTTTAAGGCTGTAATACAGCTTTTTGCGAAAAGCAATTATCAAGAACTCCTGCTTCATAGTGCGGTGAAAACGCTCGCAAATGCCGTCGGTTTGCCAAGAGCAAAGCCCAGAAACCGCAGCCAGCTCAAGCGATCGCGGATTAGAAACTCCATGCGTCTAACGCTAACATTGTTGCGCGCCGCCAAAATCAGCAGTTTGAACATTGCCACAACATAATAGGGTGGTTCGTCCACCCTTTGAACCATCTGAATAATTCAGTGCGGTATCCAGAATAGGCCTGAAACCTTCAAAGTCAACAATTTTGTCTAATTCCAGCAAAGGATCCCGCATCTAACAATCGCTTCAAATGATCCTGTAAATCAAAAAATCCAAGCTGTTTCATAGTGCCACCTCCTTTGACAACGGTGAAATCACAAAACGCTCAAAAAAGATAGGGTAAATGGGGGTGTCCAGCCTGTAAGGCGCGTATGTCTCTATCCGCGTGAAAAAGCGGCGCTGCCGGCAACATCATCAAGTTACCCTCCTCAAAAAGGAGCAAAACAAGAACATACAGAAGATGCCTTCCCAAACAGACGGGACATGCAATAAGTTATGAAAAATTCCAAGAGGAAATTATGAAAAATAAGGGGTTTTCAATAGAATTTTGCGCAAAATTCTTGACGATCAGAATATCCAAAAAAACCAGTTGGCCGCTTATTTTTTACCCACCAACTGCTAGCAAAATTTCCAAAAACAAAATAATCAATAATCACGCTAAATTGCCAATTGCACTTTCAACATTATAATTATGCAAAGCGCACAATATTTATGTCGCATGCGTTAATGGCATATAATTACTATGCTTTTTCAACCAAAGCCGCAACGCCCATACCACCAGCAGTACAAACAGAAATTAGTGCCCGATTTTTATTTTCTTCTTGCAATAATTTTGCTGTCAGAGCGAGAATACGCGCTCCGGTTGCTGCAAATGGGTGACCATAGGCAAGGCTTGATCCTTTAATATTGATTTTTTTAGCATCAATTTTGCCCATTACTTTATCACGCCCCAAGACAGCCTTATTATATTTTCTATCTTGCCAGGCCTTAAGTGTTGCCAAAACTTGTGCGGCAAAAGCTTCATGTATTTCAAATAAATCAATATCGGCAAAAGAAAGATTTGCCCTCTTAAACATATTAGAAACAGCAATGGTTGGCGCCATTAATAAACCATCTCCGCCAGCAAAATTATTTGCTGCGACCTGCCCCATTGTTAAATAAGCAAGAATTGGCAAGCCACGCTCCTTTGCCCATTCTTCAGAAGCCAATAAAACAGCCGCCGCCCCATCGGTTAATGGAGTGGAATTAGCTGCAGTTAATGTGCCAAAACCAGACTTTTTATCAAAGGCTGGCTTCATAGTAGCCATTTTTTCTAACGTAGTATCAGCCCTTACATTATTATCTTTCACAATGCCAGCAAAGGGCACAATTAAATCATCATGAAAACCATCTTCTATAGATTTAGCAGCATTTTGGTGGCTTTTTAAGGCAAATTTATCCTGTTCCTCGCGGCTAATCCCCCATTCGCGCGCCATAAGTTCACAATGTTGACCCATAGATAATTTTGTGCGTGGTTCATTTACCGAAGGAGCAGTGGGGGTTAATTCGCCAAAAGAAAAACCCTTAAATACGCCTAATTTTTCGCCCAAAGAGCGAGCGCGGGAAAGTTTAATCATACGATGGGCAAATTTCCTACCAAATACTACCGGACTATCTGAAATAGAATCAGCGCCTGCTGCAATACCGCTTTCAATTTCACCAGAAGCAATTTTTGCCCCCAAAGTTAATGCTGCCTGCAAGGAAGTTCCACAAGCTATTTGAATAGTTGTTCCGGGAGTAAGGGGAGAAAAACCAGCATCTAATGTGGCTTCGCGCGCTAAGTTAAAATCTTTCGCATGGTTAATAACTGCCCCTGCCATTACTTCATCAATTTTTTCTCCCTTTAAGCCGTATTTTTCGGCTATCCCGGCAAGTGAAGCGGCAAGCATAGTAAGATTTGTTTCTTCACTATAGCCAGTATAGGCGCGGCAAAATGGAATTCTGGCGCCACCGATAATTGCAACTTTGCGTTTATTATTATTTACCATCATGAAATCCTTATACTTTGCCATTTTTACGCGCATTAATAGGCCCACCTAAAAATGGTGCAAAGCCCGTTCCAAAAATTACCCCAATATCTGCTAAATCAGCATTAGCGACTATTTTTTCTTTTACACATTTTTCTGTTTCATCAACCAGCGGTTTAACCAGCTCACGTCCTAGCGCAACCAAATCGCTATGTTCTGGCACTTCGCCTTTAACTGCCTTGCCTTTTTCCCATTTATAAAAGCCTTCACCAGTTTTGCGGCCAAGTTTATTGGCTTTGACCAAATTAGCAAATTTAGAGCCTTCTTTAACCGGAAAACCCACCTCTTCTGCCACTGATTTACCAACATCAAGCCCGACCATATCCATTAATTCAATTGGCCCCATCGGCATGCCAAAGGCAATGGCTGCGGCATCAATAAGTTCCTTACTTTGTCCCTCTTCAACCCGATTAACCGCCCCAAGCATATAGGGCATAAGCACCCGATTGACCAAAAAGCCGGTTGAACTTTTTACAATAACGGGTGATTTACCTATCGCTAATGCAAATGAAGCGCCTAATTTTACGTCATAATCATTATTATATTTAGATTTAATTACCTCAACTAATGGTAATTGGGCTACCGGATTAAAGAAATGTAAACCAATAAGGCGATTTTTATTTTTTAAAATGGAAGCAATTTTTTCTAATTCAATAGAAGAAGTATTGGTTGCCATTATTGCTTCTGGCTTCATTTGTTTCTCAGCATTTTTGAAAATTTCTTGCTTAATTTTAAGATTTTCAACCACCGCTTCAATCACAACATCAGCCCGCTTTATTCCCTTACCTTCAACATCCGCCTCAAGCCTATTAATGGCAGCTGCAACTAGATGTGGTTTTTTAAGGCGTTTTTGAAATAGTTTTTTCGCTCTTTTTAGCGCTGGCTCAATGCGCGCCATATCTAAATCTTGCAAAGTTACCGCCATGCCACGAAAAGCGCACCAGGCAGCAATATCTCCGCCCATAACACCGGCGCCAATTACATGCACTCGCATAAATTTTGGTTTATCTTTACCGCTAAGAGCCTGCTTTTTAAGACCTTCAGAAAGAAAAAATACCCGGCGTAAATTTGTTGATGTCTCAGACATTAATAGAGGAACAAATCTATCAATCTCACCCCTAATCATGGCGCGCCAATCATCACCATGTTCTTCAAACAGATCAATTAATGAATAGGGGGCTGGATAATGATTCTTATTAACTTTTTTGCCAACTTGCTGGCGCATTTTTTTAACCAGCAAACTTCTGAAAGGAGAATTTGCCATAAAAGATTTCATAAAACCTGCTGGCTTGCTCTTACGTTTTTGCAGAACGGCTTTACGTGCTTCCCAGCGTAATTGATCGCGCTTTTCAACTAATTTATCCACTAAATTCATTCCGCGCGCAGCTCCTGCCCGTAAATATTTGCCCGAGAGCATTATTGACATAGCGCTAACTGGTCCGGCCTGCCTAATTGAACGTCCTGTTCCACCCCAGCCGGGAAAAATCCCTAATTTTACTTCAGGAAAGCCAATGCGGGTTCTATTATCATTCACCGCAATACGATAATGAGTAGCAAGGGCAAGCTCTAAACCGCCCCCCAAACAAAAACCATGAATGGCGCTAACAAAGGGAGCCTTTAATTTTTCAATTCGCATAAAAAGATTATGCACTTTTTTTAGCGCTTCAGGCAAAGAAGAGTAATCGGCCATAGAGTCAAATTCTGAAACATCTGCCCCAGCAATAAAGCCACTCTCCTTGCCTGATGATAGCACAATTCCTATCAGCTCATCAGAAGCGATTAAATCTTCAAATCTTGCAACAAGATCCATTAATTCAGTGATAGCTTGTGAAGAAAGAACATTGACCGAAGATTTAGGCACATTAATTGTGAGCCAGCCAATTTTTTCTACATCAATTTCAAATTGCCAATATTTGGTTTTTGGCATTTTTGGTTTTGGCGCTAATGCTTTTGCCATTCTTTCATCCCTTTATTATATTATACGATATTTAATCTTTTCTATTATTTTTTCCAGCAGTTTTTTTAGTTTGCTTTTTTGTTGAGGCTTTTTCTGTCTTTGTTGGCAGATTTTCCTTTACTTCAGAGGGTAAATGTTCTTTAGCCTTTGTTGGTAATTTTTTTGCCGTAGATTTAGTTGATTTTCTCTTAGGTGTTTTTTCTTTATTTTTGCTTGAAATAGCAGTGTTAGCCGCAGCGACAACCTTGCTTAATGTTTTCTTTTTGCCGCTAGATTTAGTTGAGGCTTTTTTTGTTATTTTATTTTTTGTGTTATTTTTATTAATTTGTCCTAGCTCTTCCGGCTTAAAATCATCAACCTTAATTGCCTTTTTTACTGCTTCATCAAGTGAGCGCATAATTTCAACTTCATTTGCATTAAGAATACCGGCACTTTGCGCATCGGCAAAAATATCTCTATCAAGACGATATTCAATTATTCCCTCTTTAAGTGCCTTTATAAATTTATTCTCTATTTCCTCCGCTTCAATAATCTTATTAAGCGTATATTCCAAAATTCCAATTCTATCATTTGGATCATGGGTAAGAAAAATTCCAGCAGTTAAACGATCGCGCATTTCGCTAGGTTTTAACACTGAACGCGCCAAACGATTATTCTCTCTGTCGCTAGAGGCAAAGACATGCGCGCCAAATGGAAATACCAAAATACGCATTATAATAGAGATGAAAATATTTGGGAAATTCCTAAATATTTCTACAAAACTTTTCTCTATTGAGGCAAAGCAATCTTTGGCAATTGCATCAACCATTGGCGCATCTTCTTCAAGCCGGCCATCATCTTCATAGCGTTTTAGGGTTGCTGATAATAAATATAAATCTGACAAAATATCTGCCATGCGCCCTGAAATTCTCTGTTTGCGCTTTAATGCCCCCCCTAAATAAATAACTGTCCAATCGGCTATAAGAGCAAAACTTTGCGAATAGCGATGAAGTCTTTTATACCATTTTGCCATTCTTCCCTTTGTGGGAGAAGAAGCAAATTTACCAAGCGTAATAGCATGTAAGAATGAGCCGGTAATATTGCCAAGCATATATTTTACATGTCCGCTAAAGGCCTTATCAAAATCATTTAATCCTTCTTCTTTATCATCATTTTGTAGCGCTTTAACTTCAGAATATAAATATGGGTGAGCACGAAGGGAACCTTGCGCAAATGTAATTAGGGTGCGTGTAAGAATATTGGCTCCTTCTACCGTTATCGCAACGGGAACTGTAGCATAGCCCGAGAATAAATAATTAGTAGGCCCATCCTGAACAGCGCGCCCTCCGTGAATATCCATCGCATCATTATATCTTTGGCGCATTGCTTCTGTCGTGCGATATTTAAGCAAAGCAGAAATAACTGAAGGTTTCTCACCCTCATCTACCATTGAAGCGGTTAAGCGGCGCGAACTTTCATACATATAGGCGTCTTTTACTAGGCGCGCCAAAGGCTCGGCAACTCCTTCCATAATGCCAATTGGAATATTAAATTGCCGCCTAATACGCGCATAGGCAGAAGTTGTGCGTAGCGCATGTTTGATAGAAACTGTGCCAATTGCCGGCAAGGAAATAGCGCGCCCTGTTGAAAGACATTCCATCAGCATGCGCCAACCTTGCCCCGCATATTCTGTGCCACCAATCAAAAATTCCATCGGAATAAAAACATCTTTTCCCCTAGTTGGCCCATTCAAAAAGGCAGAGCGAGCGGGATAATGTCTTAAACCTGTTTCTACACCCGGATGGTCGGTTGGCACTAATGCAAGGGTAATACCGACATTTTTCCCTTTTCCCAAATAATTCTCAGGATCATAAAGATGAAAGGCCAAACCTAGTAAAGTAGCATTTGGCGCTAAAGTAATATAACGTTTGTCCCACGATAATTTTATTCCTAATGTTTTTTTACCCTTATAAGTTGCATATGTTACAACACCAGCATCGGGCATTCCGGCAGCATCTGAACCTGCTGTCGGGCCAGTAAGGGCAAAGCAGGGTATTTCTTTACCCTTTGCAAGCCGTTCAAGATATTTTTTCTTTTGCGCGTCTGTCCCATATTTTTCTATTAATTCGCCCGGACCAAGCGAATTTGGCACCATAACAGTAATACCGGCGGCAACCGAACGTGAGGCGATTTTAGAAACAACCATAGATTGAGCCTGCGCGGAAAAACCCAACCCCCCATATTCTTTGGAAATCAACATTCCAAAGAAACCTTTATCTTTGAGAAATTGCCAAAGTTCTGGAGGAAGATCCGCGCGATTATTGCGTATATCCCAATCATCGATCATTTTACAGGCTTCCTCAGTTGGCCCATCAAGAAATGCCTGTTCTTCTTCACTCAAACTAATTGGGCGAATATTTAGAAGTCTATCCCATTTTGGCCTTCCCGAAAATAATTCCGCATCCCAACCAACTGTTCCTGCATCAAGTGCTTCCTGCTCTGTTCTAGAAACTGCAGGTAGTAATTTTTTAGTCAGAGAATAAACCCAATTTGTAAGCAGCGCCATTCTTATTGGCTTAAATATAAGCGCACCCATTATTGCTGAAGGTAACAAAGCCCAAAACCAGTTAGCACCGTTAAATATAGATAATATGCCAATAATAAAAGTCACTAACGCCCATTGCCAAAGAGGTGAATGTCGGTAGGCCAGAACAAAGAAACCAATTATTGCAAAAAGAAGAATTAATAAGGTCATGGGCGGACTCCGGTTAAATTTGCGCCAAATCTGGGTAATATATAACTATCATATGGCCAGCATACAATATAGTCCCCAAATAATATAGATATACGTTAACGTTAACTAACTGACTAAATAGTAAATTTATAACCAGATAAAAACTCTCTGTCAAAGATTTTATCCACGATAGGGAATTGACGCTAGCGTCAATTGGTGTGATAGTTAAGAAAACAAATTTTGGGAGGATTATTCATGGTCAAAAAAACAACGGGCACTAAAACCAGCAATAAAGCCAGTAAGAGCAAAAAAACAAGCAGCACAAGCAAAGCCGGCGCAAGTAAAAAAACAAATAATAATTTAAGACCCTGGCTTAAGAGCTATCCTAAGGGAATAGATTGGGATGCACCACTTGATATTACTCCGGTGCATGAAACAATTCTTAAATCTTGTGAAAAAAATGGCGATAAGATTGCGCTGGATTTTATGGGTGCAACTACGACTTATTCCTCTTTGGGCAAACAAATTCGCGCAATGGCTGGTGTTTTGCAAAAGGAATATGGAATAAAAAAGGGATCGCGCGTGGCAATTATGTTGCCAAATACGCCCTTTTTCCCCATAGCCTATTATGCAGTTTTGCTAGTTGGGGGGACGGTCGTAAATTGCAACCCGCTTTATACGGTAAATGAATTGAGCCATATTATTGGTAATTCCAAAGCCAAATTGCTTATTACTTTGGATTTGGAGGTCATTTTTTCAAAGGCTGAAAAACTAGCTGAACGGGGAGATGTAGATAAAATTATAGTTGGCCATTTCCCCAATATTCTACCCGGACTTAAAAAATTCCTATTCTCTTTACTAAAGGGTAAAGAATTAGCCAAATGGCGCCAAAGCAAATATGCTGATAAAATCAGCGCTTTTGAGGAGTTGATAGAGAAAAATATAAGCCCAAACCCTGTTAAATTTGATAGTGAAAGGGATGTTGCGGTGCAACAATATACTGGTGGCACTACCGGTGTTCCAAAAGGGGCAATGCTTTCTCACGCCAATATAGCTGCCAATCTTTCGCAAATTCAAATTTGGGGTTGTGGCGTATTTGAACCTCCGGCAAAAGTTATTGCTGTTTTGCCTTTTTTTCATATTTTTGCAATGACGGTCTGTATGAATGTGCCGCTTTCTCGTGGCGCTTCTGTTATTATGCTGCCGCGCTTTGAAATGAAAATGATGTTATCTTTATTGAAACGCACAAGGGCAGATATTTTGCCGGCTGTTCCTACTTTAACCCTTGCTTTGGCTAATGAACCAAAGGCAACAAGGGAACTTCTTTCAAGCCTAAAACTTGTTATTTCGGGTGGTGCGGCTTTGCCAGAAGAAACTAGGGCAGCTTTTGGCAAAAAGTCAGACGCGCTTTTAGCAGAAGGATATGGGCTTACTGAAACTTCGCCTGTTGTTTGTTGTGCGGCGCTAAATGAGCCTTCAAAGCCAATGTCTATCGGCCTACCCGTGCCGGGAACAGAAGTGCGCTTTGTTGATATTGAAAATCCAAATAAATTTATGCCATTGGGAGAAAAGGGAGAATTAGTAGTCAAGGGGAAGCAGGTAATGCTTGGCTATTTTGATAATAAAGAGGCGACAAAAGAGGCTTTTGTTAAGGGCTGGTTCAGGACTGGCGATGTTGGCTATATGGATGAAGATGGTTATAGTTTCTTGGTTGATAGAATCAAGGACTTAATTATCTGCTCAGGCTTTAATGTCTATCCGCGCGCCATTGAAGAAGCCATTTATAAGCATGATAGTGTTGATGAGGTAACAGTGATTGGCGTTAAAGACGAATATCGCGGCGAGGCGCCGGTTGCCTTTGTAAAATTACTTGCGGGTAAACAACTTAGCGAAGATGAATTAAAAGAGTTCCTAAAGGATCATCTTTCTAAAATTGAAATGCCCAAAGAAATAATCTTCAAAGATGAGTTGCCAAAAACTTTAGTTGGTAAATTATCCAAGAAAGAGCTTAGGGAAGAATATGCTAAAACCCACGAAAAATCATAAAGCATAATGAAAGGCCTTAAATGAATAAAATGGAAAGTGAGAAAGAGGAATTATTCTCAATTGCTGGCCTTGCGAAGGAATTTAATATTTCAACACGAACTATTAGATTCTATGAAACTAAGGGGCTAATTTCGCCGCGCCGCGTGGGGGGAACTCGCGTATTTAACAAGCGCGATAGGGCGCGGCTTATTCTTATTTTACGTGGGAAACGTCTTGGCTTTTCGCTTAAAGATATTGGAGAATATTTATCTCTTTACGATGCCGACCAGACCCATCGGGCTCAGATTGAAAAATTGCTTGAAATGGTGGATTTGCGCCTTAAAAAACTAAATGCGCAATTAAAAGATATTAAAACAACTACTAGGGAATTATCGGAAATTAAAAAATTGGCAAAACAGCGTTTGGCCAAAATTGAACATTTAACAAAATAGTCATATTATATGGAAAGTGATGGTGGGCGTAACTGGGATTGAACCAGTGACCCCTACAATGTCAATGTAGTGCTCTCCCGCTGAGCTATACGCCCATCAAATCAAATATATATTCATCTGGCGATAAACCACATGATATTATTTTGGTCAATAGGTTAAATTAGCTAAATTTAAGCGGCCAATAAACGTTCAACCTCATTGACCAGATCTTTTAGGTGAATTGGTTTTGATAGAACTGATGCATCTTTTGGAGCTTTGCTGTCCGGATTGAGCGCAACAGCAGCAAAACCAGTGATAAACATGACTTTTAGATCCGGATCAAGCTCGGTCGCGCGCCTGGCCAATTCAATCCCATCCATTTCCGGCATAACAATATCAGACAATAAAAGCTCAAAAGGCTCCTCACGCAATTTCTCATAGGCCGATTTGCCATTATCAAAAGAAACCACATCATAACCAGCATTTTTTAGGGCGCGGGTCAAAAATTGGCGCATATCATCATCATCTTCTGCCAATAATATTCTGCTCATGAATAATCCTCAGTTCAATTTAATCATAATAATTTATACTAATATACTTAACCCAAACTTAGCAAAAAGCCAAAAATTACTTTTCTTAATTTATATATAGATTTAAGATAATTTCAAATAAACAAGTCCGAATTGTGATATTTTTACAAAATGCATATAGATTTTTATGGTAAACCAGCCTTTACAATTGTTAATCCGAAGGGAGCAAGAACCCCTTTAATATTTAATTCACCTCATTCTGGATCTTACTATCCCGAACATTTCTTAAAAATGACTAAGTTAGATGAACATTCAATAAGACTATCTGAAGATGCTTTTGTTGATGAACTATTCGCTAACGCTCCTAAATTTGGCACGACCTTAATAAAGGCACATTTTCCCCGCTCCTATCTTGATGTTAATCGTGAACCATATGAGCTGGATCAATCCATGTTTTTAGAAAGACTGCCCGGCCATTTTAACATAAATTCAAAACGGGTTGCAGCGGGGATAGGAACTATTGCCAAAATTGTTGCGCCAAATAAGGAAATATATGCACAAAAATTGACCTTAAGAGAGGCTATTGAACGTATTGAAACTATTTACCGTCCCTATCATATGACCTTACAAAAATTACTCACAAAGACGCTAAACCAATTTGGAGTAGCCTTGCTTATTGATTGTCACTCTATGCCCAGTCAGACAAGGGCAAAATTTTTAATAAATCCCTATATTCGCCCAAAACAATTTTTGCCAGCAGATATTGTGTTGGGCGATAGATATGGTATTAGTTGCGCAAATATTATAGTTGATATTGTTGAAAATTATT
>WFXU01000017.1 GCA_015490455.1 Hyphomicrobiales bacterium | reverse complement strand
CACTTGAATTTCCGTATGAAGCGCTATCTATTCCAGCACCACCATCCAAAATATCAGCCCCAGTGCCGCCCTCTAAACTATCATTACCATCCCCGCCATAAAGAGTGTCATTACCCCCAAGACCAAAAAGACTATCCGCACCAGCATTGCCACTAAGAACATTATTATCGCCACTACCCGTCAAAGTGTCATCGTTTAGGGAACCAATCAAATTTTCTATATTGGTTAATATATCGCCTTGAGCATCGGCACCAGAGCCTACCCCGCTTGCTAAATTTACATTAACAGCGCCAGAAGATGCAGAATAATCTGCAGTATCGATACCATCACCGCCCCTTAATTCATCATTTCCCGCAAGCCCGACCAATATATCATCGCCTGCCCCCCCGCTAAGCACATTACTTTGCCCATCGCCCGTAAGATTGTCATTATAATTTGAACCAATCAAATTTTCTATGGAGGTAAAACTATCACCCTCAGCATCACCCCCACTGGCGCTATTTGTGCTTAAATTTACCGTAATGGCTGCGCCAGAAGCGGAATAATCTGCGCTATCACTACCAGTTCCTCCACGTAAATCATCGGCACCGCCAAGACCGGCTAAAATATCGTTCCCCAATCCTCCACTTAATATATTTATTCCACTATCCCCGGTTAATATATCATCGCTTGCCGAACCGGTAAGATTTTCTATAAAGGTAAGAACATCCCCCTCAGCATCGCCCCCTATGCCTGCGCCCGTTGTCAGATTAACATTTACTGCAGCCGTTGAGCCACTATAATCGGCCGTATCAGAACCGCTACCACCGTCAAGATTATCAGCTCCTGCGCCACCTTGTAAAATATCATTGCCGGCGCCACCAGAAAGAGAATTTAACAAATTATCGCCGGTTAATTGGTCGTCAAAATTAGAGCCAACTAGGTTCTCAATAGAAATAAGCGTATCACCCTGAGCCTCATTTCCAAAGCCAATGCCAGCATCAATATTAACAATTACAGCACCAGTGGCTGCTGAATAGTCTGCTACGTCAATCCCACCACCACCATCAAGTAAATCTGAACCCGCGCCCCCCATTAATATATCACTGCCCAATCCGCCCTCTAAAATGTCAGCGCCAGCACCCCCGCTTAAACTATCATCACCGGCATTTGCACGTAAAATATTAGCCCCACTATCGCCGGTTAAACTATCATTTTGTGAAGAACCAATGAGATTTTCAATGGAGGTGAGCGTATCTCCTTCAGCATCGCCTCCGCTAGCTGTGCCACTATCTAAATTTATATTTACCGCACTGCTTGAAGTAGAATAATCGGCACTATCAACCCCATCTCCCCCATCTATATTATCTACTCCTTCTCCACCGGCTAAAATATCCGCTCCCGTGCCACCCAAAAGCGTATCATTGCCGGCAAGACCAGAAAGAACATCATCTCCGCCTGAGCCTGTAAGAATATTGTCCAGCCCATTGCCAGTTAAATTATCGCTGCTTGCCGAACCAGTAATATTTTCAACATTAGAGATAGTATCCCCTTGCGCATCTCCGCCTGAGCCGACCCCGCTATCAAGAGAGACAGTTACCCCTTGCGCAGAGCTAGAATAATCAATTAAGTCAATGCCTGCCCCGCCATCTAAATTATCAGCGCCAGCCCCGCCAACTAAAATATCATTTCCTAAACCGCCAACAAGCGAATTAACGGATGAATCACCTGTCAGATTATCATCAAAATTAGAGCCAATAACACCTTCAATACTTACATAACTATCACCTGTAGCATCGCCGCCCGAACCGCTACTAAGGGCAATATTTATGGTAACTGCGGAAGTTGAAGAAAGATAGCTCGCTATATCAAAACCTGTCCCGCCAATAAGATTATCCGCTCCCGCGCCCCCCTCAAGCACATCATTGGCTGAGCCGCCGACCAATATATCGTCCCCATCTTCACCAAATAATTGATCATCACCTGCCCCGCCATCAAGATTATCATTACCAGCCCCACCATATAAGCTATCTTGCCCGCCAAGACCTACTAATTGATTAGCTTGCCCATCGCCCACTATCACATCGTCGGCGGAAGAACCTTCAACATTTTCAATAGAGATAAAACTATCCCCCTGTGCATCCCCACCACTGCCAGTGCCTGTAGTTAGGTTAACATTTACTCCATTTGAAGAAGTTGAATATGAAATAGTATCAATATCTGCGCCGCCATCTAAAATATCGGCTCCTGCCCCCCCGCTAAGCATATCATTGCCCGCGCCACCAATCAGATTATCCGCCCCTATTCCACCGGAAATTACATCGTTTCCAGCTCCAGCATTAATCATATTGGCCGAACTATTTCCGCTTAAAATATCATCATAATCAGAGCCAATAATATTTTCTATACTATCAAAACTATCCCCATCCGCATCACCACCAACGCCGCTATTAGCGCCTAAATCAACCTGCACACCGACATTGGAGGTAGAATAATCCACACTATCAACCCCCTGCCCGCCAATTAATCTATCAGCACCGCCAAGACCTATTAAGACGTCATTTCCGGATCCGCCTGTAAGAACATTGCCGGCAGAATTACCTGTTAGACTATCAGAAAATGCTGAACCTGTAAGATTTTCTATGCTCGTTAAACTATCACCCTGAGCATCACCGCCACTGGCACTATTTGTGGTCAAATTAACTGTCACCCCTGCGCTAGAGCTAGTATAGGCAGCAGTATCAACTCCGTCACCGCCAATAATTATATCGGCACCAACGCCTCCCTCTAATATATCATCTCCCCCATTACCTACCAGTTCATTTACCGCCCCATCTCCAATTAGAATATCTGCAAAAGATGAACCAATCAGATTTTCAACTTCAGATAAACTATCGCCCTGAGCATCAGCGCCTGTGCCAATCCCAGTGCTAAGTGAAATATTTACCGAACCAGAGGAAGAAGAATAATCGGCTATATCAACTCCGCTTCCACCGATTATAATATCAGCACCCGCCCCTCCAATCAACACATCTGCGCCAGCACCACCGCTAAGCATATTATTATTTATATCGCCAATCAGACTATCATCATAGGCCGAGCCGATGAGGTTTTCTATGGAAGTAAGAACATCTCCTTGAGCATCACCTCCTGTGCCGGTGCCGGCGGCAAGATCAATATTTACTGCTGCCGCCGAAGCTGAGTAGTCTGCCGTATCAATACCAGATCCCCCAATTAAATTATCCGCTCCCCCCAAGCCGGTAAGAATGTCATTGCCGGCTAAACCAGCAAGAATATTTGCGCCCGCGTCACCCGTGAGGCTATCATTACCAGAAGAACCGGTTAAATTTTCAATATTAGATAGGCTATCCCCTTGTGCATCACCGCCAAGACCAGCTCCCGTTGTCAGATTAACATTAACCGCATAGAGCGAAGCAGAATAATCAGCATTATCAATACCCGCCCCGCCATCAAGAATATCAGCATCCGCACCACCTTGCAAATTATCATTACCATCACCGCCAGATAAATTATCTGCTCCCGTGCCCCCATCAAGACTATCTGCGCCAGCGCCCCCACTTAAATTATCCGCTCCTCCATTACCTACAAGAATATCATCTCCACCATTGCCGGCTAAATTATTGGCAAATGCATTACCTGTTAAACTATCGTTAAAATTAGAGCCAACAAGATTCTCAATTGAGCTTAAACTATCACCCTCCGCATCACCACCGCTGCCGCTTCCTGCAACTAAATCAACAATAACACCAGCGCCAGAAGCGGAATAATCAGCACTATCTATGCCATCATTTCCAATTAGACTATCTGCGCCGGCTAAGCCAATAAGAACATCGTCACCAGCACCTCCCCTTAAAATGTTGGCACTACTATCTCCAGTCAGATTATCATTAAAGTCGGAGCCAATAAGATTTTCTATACTCGTTAAGCTGTCACCCTCAGCATCGCCTCCACTGGCAGAATTTGTGGTTAAATTAATATTAACAGCCTGGTTAGATCCGGCATAAGAGGCGCTATCTGAGCCTGTCCCGCCATCAAGATTATCTGCCCCTGCACCACCCTCTAAAATATCATCTCCTGAGCCCCCGCTTAAATTGTCGTCTCCAATATTTCCATATAGTTCATCATTTCCCGAGCCGCCATCTAAATTATCGTTCCCCCCAAGTCCTGTTATTACATCAGCGCCCCCAAGCCCTGTTAATTCATTATTGGAATTATCGCCAGTTAATATATCATCTCCACCCGAGCCAATAATATTTTCTATATTTGTAAAACTATCCCCCTGCGCATCACCCCCCGAGCCAGAACCAGACAAAAGATTTACCTCAACAGAACCGGACGAGGTTGAATATGATATTGTATCAATACCCGCACCACCATCGATAATATCTCCACCTACTCCACCTTCAAGTAAATCATTACCCGCCCCACCCGAAAGATTATCGTCGCCCAAACCGCCAATAAGCGTATCATTACCATCTAGCCCCTCCAGCCTATTGGCTGAATTATCCCCTATTATATTATCTGCGTAATTTGAGCCGGTAATATCCTCTATAGAAGAAAAACTATCGCCCTCTGCATCGCCCCCTAAACCAGTATTTGCATCTAAGTTAATTTGCACAGCAGCGCCGGAAGCAGAATAATCAGCCCTGTCAACACCCTGACCGCCAATTAAACTATCTGCACCACCTAAACCAATAAGAACATCATTACCCGCACCACCAATCAGCTCATTACCAGAAGCATTACCGACTAAAATATCTGAAAATGCTGAACCTATTACATTCTCAATATTAGAAAAACTATCCCCTTGCGCATCACCTCCACTGGCAACGGAAGTTTGCAAATTAATATTAACGGCAGCACCTGAACCTGAATATTCTATAGTGTCTATTCCCGCTCCACCATCAAGAATATCGGCTCCCGCCCCCCCGCTAAGCACGTCATTGCCATCGCCGCCTTGTAAATTATCATCACCCAACCCACCGCTTAGACTATCATCACCAGATTCACCACGTAAAATATTACTATTTACATCACCGGTTAAATTGTCACCAAAATTGCTTCCAATAATATTTTCAATAGAATAAAAACTATCACCCTGCGCTTCTCCGCCTACCCCTAAGCCAGTGCTTAGGTTGACGCTCACATCGGCATTTGAACGGATATAAGAAGTCGTATCCGAGCCATCCCCACCTATCAGAATGTCGGCTCCAACCCCACCCGCTAATATATCATCTCCTAACCCCCCGCTAAGAACATTTATCTCATCATTACCAAAAATTATATCATCATAGTTTGAACCGGTAATATTCTCTATTAGGGTCAACACATCACCCTCAGCATCGCCTCCTGAACCGGTGCCAAGAGTTAGATCCACCTCTATTGCACTTGATGAAGCACTATAAAGGGCAGTATCAATGCCTGCCCCCCCATCAAGAATATCCGCCCCCCCAAGACCACTTAAATAATCATTACCACTATTCCCACTTAGCTGGTTAGCCAAATTATCGCCGGTTAAATTATCATCAAAATTTGAGCCTGCAATCCCTTCAATATTAGCGTAACTATCTCCGTCCGCATCACCTCCTGAACCGGTGGAATTAAGTAAATCCACATTTACACCAGTAGCGGAAGAAATATAGGAGGCTATATCCTCTCCTGCGCCACCATCTAGAAAATCGGCGCCTTCCCGTCCCTCAAGCATATCATTGCCATCGCCCCCGCTTAGTGAATTTGCCTGCGCATCACCATAAATAATATCAGAAAAATTAGAGCCAATGACATTCTCAACATTGCTAACAATATCACCTGTGGCGTCGCCCCCGCTGCCCGTGCCTAAGGCTAAATCAAAGGTCACCGCACTAGCTGAGGTAGAATAATCAATACTATCAATGCCATCACCACCATCTATCAGGTCGGCACCAATTCCGCCAGCAATAATATCATTATCCAGTCCGCCACGTAATATATCATCGCCAGCGGCGCCAAAAATATAGTCATTGCCAGCACCGCCCTCAATAATATTAATGCCAGAATTGCCTATTAAATTATCGTCAAAATTAGAACCGATAATATTCTCAAAACCTGAAATATTATCCCCTTCAGCATCACCCCCAGAGGCAGTTGCCGAACCTAAATTAATATTAATACCGGCAGAAGAGGAAGAATAATCCAGCGTATCATTGCCCTCTCCTCCTATTAAATTATCAGCACCCATGCCACCGATAATTCTATCATTTCCTGCGCCACCATCAAGCTGGTTTGCACCACTATCGCCAATTAGAACATCATCATTTTCCGAGCCGGTAATATTCTCAATATTATTAAGAATATCCCCTAAAGCATCGCCGCCTATATTGACACCACTGGCTAAATTAACCTCCACCCCTTCTGTAGATTGCGAATAGGAAGCCGTATCTATTCCCGCGCCACCATCTATTTGATCTGCTCCCCCCAATCCCTCTATAATATTGTCATTTCCATCGCCGACAAGATTGTCATCATAATTAGATCCCTCTAACCCTTCAATAGAAATTAATTCATCTTCTTGCGCATATCCCCCACTTGCCGTTCCAGCACCTAGACTAACCGTAACCGCCGCTGCTGACATGGCATAAGAAACCATATCTAAGCCTGTGCCCCCACTAATCCTATCCTTCCCGGCTCCGGCAAATATTTTATCATCCCCACTTCCTGCATCAATAATATTACCAGGAGGATTAGCACTAATAACAGCTATTTCTGCGCCAGTTATCTCATCAACAAAAATAATATCATCATCAGAAAGCACGACCCCCACCCCTAACTGGGTGACGGCGGTTGAAAGTCCTTGCGCGCCGGCAGGATTTACCAAAATATATTCAACAGTAATAGAGCCAAGATTATAAAAGCCATTTTCATCTGGCTCCAACCCTTCTTCTGGCAGGGTAAAATTTAGTTGAACTCTTTGCACTAGAGGATTGTCTTCATCGGCTTGAAACAGAACTCCAGAGTCTACCTGTTCACCATCTAACACACTCATCCCCGCCGGCAGCCCCGTTATAATTAAAGCCTGCGGCTCCCAACCCTCAAATGGTATGTCAACTGTTATTTCTAAACTTACCGAACTCGTTCCCCTTGGCGCAAGATCCGGATTATCAGCATAAATAATATCATTATTAACGGTTCCGCTTACTATTTCATCAGCACTCATAGCAGAATAAGAGGAATCTTCCTCTGCCGGAGGTTGATGGGTTGCGCCCTTTATGAGGGTAGTGCCGTCTGCAAGAATCTCGGTTTTCTGCTCTGTTATCCCAAATATTTTTAAGCTAATTTCAGAATCCGGTAAAATATCAAGACCAGGAGCAACCGGAGCGGCAGCAGCAGAAGAAGTTTCATCAAATTTACCGGTTAGTTCTTCGGCGCTAATTTTTTCATCTACCGTAATCTCCTCGGCAAAACTATCACCCTTTTTCTTATCAATTAAATCTTCAGGAGAAGTATTTTGACTTTGCGCCTGCTCGGCCTTTGTTATTTCCTCTGCCTCTGTTTCTTCTTCCGAAACAAGGTTAAATTCCCCATCCCCACCATCTTTATTTTGATTTTCTTTCAAGGTAGAAAATGTTCTTGAATCGATAATATTGTCGGCCTTAAATTCACCAACCTGAGAAATTAGTTCCTGCCCTGTATAAAGAACATTAGCAAAATCAGCAATTGGAGCCATTTCTGAAAGAGATAAGAGGCCATATTCCAATAATATTATTTTGGCCCCATCAGGAAATTCTATGATTAAGTCAACATCAGATAATCCAATACGCACTTCATCAAGCGAAAAGGCAAATTTAACTTTATCCTTATCACTCACATTTATTATTAATGTTTGTCCTGCGGCAGGTTTTTCAATTAGACCAGAAGCAGCGCTTGGGCTCTTTAATGAAGCAACAGCTGGGGTAGATTGATATTGAGAATTACCCGGATTTTCCGTTTGAATATTATCAACATTATCTGTTAATGAGGATTTTTGCTCTAATTCAGCATTTTTAGTATCTTCAGCCATTGACACACTCAAAATCAAATTATTTTTTGATTTTCTTCACTTTCTCACTTATGAACTTTACCAATAAGCATTTTCATCAATGCCAGCTCAAATAAGCTAAATTAGCCGCGCTATCATCTCTTCAACCTTATCCCTTGAAGCAATAAGGCTAGATGATAATTGTTAATTCTTATTGAAAATAATTGTTTTTCTCTTAACGGATAACCTAATTTTGCTTGTGCTTTATGCAAAATACCAAAATACTCATAATGGAACTGGAAAATATCATATATTTGCGCTGGAAAGTTTTGCAAAATGCAAGAAAGCATCATTTTTTAAGTTAGTATTAACCGTAATTGTTAAATGTGTGAATTAGTGAATCACATTAGGCGATGAAACCTTGATTAAAACGGTTAGATTTTTTTGCAAAAAACTTATATATGGTTCCATTGCACTTGGTGCATTGGTTACTCTCTCTGCTTGTTCCTCCAAAACCGTTTTTAATAATAATTTCAACAGCGATTTAATAACTCCAACCGAGCTTTCAGAACATAGCGCCAATAAAAATAAAGAGAATAATAATAAAAGTGCAAGAGAAAATATAACGCAAAATAGCGAAAGTCCTAAATCTAAAATCCCCTCTAAGAGCTCGGTAATGTCGCTGGCTAGCGTCGCTCTTTATGCACTAGACAATAACCCTAATATTGATATTGCCCGCTGGCAGGCTAAGAGCGCTGAGGCCGATGTTGAACTAGCAAATGTAAAATGGCGACCAAAAATAGAATATTCTTTCCGCGCCGGCCCTGAAATAACATATGATAGCAAAACTAACACATCTGAAAATCACACACGGCGCGAGGCTTCAATCACTCTTAGCCAATTAATTTTTGACTTCGGCAAAACTAATGCTGATGTTGATTGGGCTGAAGCTGCGCAAAATTCTGCAAAAATGCGATTGGCACATAAAATTATTTCAACAATTTATGAGGTTGCCGAAATTTATCTTATGGTTTTGGAGCAGGATTTGCTAATCGCTAATGCTAGAAAAAATGAAAAAACTCACGAGGAAACTTACCGGCTTGTAAAAATATCCGAAGCCGGAGGCAATGCCACTCAGGCCGATGTGCAAAAGGCTTATACGCGTTTAGAAGGAGCCAGAACGCAAACAATTGAACTAATATCGGCGCGCCAGAGAACAGCTAGTGAGTTTAGACGGGTTGTTGGCTTTGATCCGGGTAAATTAAAACTTCCTCAAATAAGCAAAAATATGAATGTCAGTTTAGACCCCAAACAAATTGATATTTATATTAAACAAAATTATTTTATGCGCTCATTATTGCAGGATATTGTTGGGCTGCGCCACCAGCAAGCAGCGCTTGAGCGTGGCTATTTGCCACAATTGACGCTTGAGGGAAGTGCCAATGCAAAAGAAAATGTCACTGGTGTCAATCCAATGACCGCTGATGCCAGAATTACGGTAGCGCTTAGGGGCTTTTTATATGATGGTGGGGATAAATATGCCAAAATATTGAAGGTAAAAGCAAAAATTGGCGAAAAAGAAGCAAGATATAGGAAAGCTCAACTGGATCTTGAAAATGAAGTTGCAGAAAATATTAGAATTCTTAGAACTGCAAAAAGTAAATCTTCCTTGATAGATAAACGCATAAAGGCCAGCGAAGAGGTTGTGCGCCTTTATACTGAACAATTCAAATCCGGATCACGTAATATTTTTGAGCTTTTAGACGCACAACAGGAATTATCTATCGCCAGAGCAGAAAAAATATCTAATCGTTTTGATATATTAAGAGCACAATTTAACGCGCAAAAATATAATGGCACTTTACTGAAAAATATATTTGGCGAAAATACCCCTAATTAATATATTTTTTAAGCCAAATCACACATTTATTTATATTGGTTTGATACAGCCCTTATCTCGTCGTTCGGGAAGAATTTTAACATAATGATATTTGCAGAAAGCAGAAGTCAGAAGGGGGGGGGAGACTGAAAGCAGAAAGCAGAAAACAGAAGGCGGAAATATAGTAGTTTTAATTTGCGTGAATGGGTGGAAAGGGTAATGCTAATACTCTCATAGCCTTCGCCGTTGATTTGCACCCAGCGTTACTTTCTGCCATCTTGGCCAACAATTAGTAGTTCTTTTTGAAATATTATAATTAAAAGACTATTTCCAATATTGCAATTACAACCAATTCACTAAGAGCTAGGCAGAGAACAGCCGGAAGCCATCAGCCCGCCCTCTAGCCAAGCGTGGGACTTTGTTGCTCTAAGTTAGGCTCTAGCATTTCTAGATTGCGGGTTGGGCCTGTAGTGACGACGAAGTGAAAGATTACGGATTGTTTTTAGCATTCACGCTGTTGTGCATATAGCCCTCCTTCCGCCAGCGCTATCATTATTCCAGATTAACTTGAAAGCCAATTAGGTTGGCTTTGCTTGGCCCAATAAGGGAACAGATTTTTTGCTCATCAATATTGCCAAAAGCGTCTAATTCTTTAGCGTGAATTGAGCCGGCAATAAATAAAAAGTCAATTCCCATATTGGCTGCCCCCCTAGCATCGGTTCTAACACTATCGCCAATGGCAAGGATTTTTTCCTTATCCGGACTTCTTCCCATTATTTTTGCAAGTTCTGAAAATGCCTCCCTGTAAATAGCTCTATTTGGCTTTCCTGCCATTAGCACTTCACCTCCCATTTGTGCATATTTATCGGCCAAAGCGCCCGCGCAATAGATAATTTTATCTCCTATTTCAACTATTTTATCCGGATTTGTGCAAATTAGAGGCAATTTTCTCTTTAGCCACAATTTTAAGCGTTCATCATATAATTTTAGATCGTCATAATCATTATCTAAACCAGTCACAATAATTGCCTGCGCCTTTTTTTCGTCTGCGAATATTACGTTCAGCCCGTCAAATACCACCTCATCATAGGCTGGTCCAACGTGATGAACAGGCTTATTGGCATATTGGGCGACAAATTTGCGCGTTACATCGCCAGAGCTGACAATATTATCGTAAGCAGAGCGCTCAATATTCATTTTATCAAGCATTTTTTGGATATAGGGACTGGTGCGCGAAGCATTTGTTACTAAAATTACCCTTCCACCGCTTTTACGGTAATTTATAAGAGCATTAACCGCTTCCCTATTAGCCCTAATCCCATTATGTACCACGCCCCAAATATCACATATTAGAGCCTCATAATTATCGGAAATATCAGAAAATTTATTAATTAATTTTGTCAATTTACTATTTTGCTTATTCTTATTATTCTTACTAAATATTATCCCGCTTCACGCGAAATGGGGCTATTCTCTGCAAACATAATTTGCGCAGGCTTTGGCAAAGAAATATGTTCACCAAAAATCTGCTTAATTCCATCTTCTAAGAGGATTAATAATTCTTCCTCATTTTTTACATCTGAAACTATTAAATCAATGCCAAAGCGAGAAATATAAGATGCAACATCCGTTGATTGATAATCGGTTAATTTGTCAATTTCATTAATAAAACTATTGGCGCTGACACAAACGGAACTTACATGTTTTTGTTTTAGAAGGGTAAAATCCATACGTAAATTATCAACATTGCGAATAGAAATAGTTGCTCCCTTTTCCAAAAGAGCCTGCAAATTTAACTGTTGCTGATTTTGCATTTCATTCCATTGTTGCTGAGAAATAGAAAAAACAATAATATTTGCATTTTCACGGCTAACTTCCAATTGTGCAAGCAACCATTCTATTGTCATATTATCATTCAAGGTCGCATTTGATATTGGCACATGTAGTGGTAAAAGGGGCTCTTTCTTTCCGTTACTTTCTAAATATTCAAAAAGCTCCTTAAATGCCAAATAATCAATTTTTATGGCAATATTATCATTTGCCATTGTCGGCATAAATTCATCAGCTAAAATCATCTGTCCATTTTCAAGCTGCATTTGAGCGCTAAGATCATAGGCAAGAATTTCCCTTTTAGGGAGTGAAATAATGGGACTTGCATGAATAATTATTCTATTTTCATCAAGAGCCTTTTGCACCTCTTTTGCCGGAATTTTTGTATTTTTCTTATTTTGTTCAATTTGCTCATTTTTATTTGGAGTTTCATTGGAAGCATCATTTGCTTGAGCCTCTTCTAATTGGGCAACCGCTTCGGCTAATTGACGGACAATAGTGCCCAAAACAGATATATCAGCTTCAACAATATCTACCCTTGAGCTAATATTCATATCTGCTATTTTATTTACTCTTTTAGATAGGATTTGCCCTGCTTGCGCATTGGTTGAAAGTAGGCGCGATAAATCCTCAATTCCCTTTTCCAGTCTGCTTTCTGCCCGTAAGCGCATATTTCTTTCAAAAAATAAAAGAGAAATTATTGATATAACAGATCCGCTTAAAACTGCTTCAATCGGTGTGAATGCCAAACCCCAATAGGCCGCAAACGCCATTGCGATCCCCATAATAAATATGAAAATATAAACCAGTAACTGCACCGAAATTAGCCGCTCCCCATCTGATTGATTCTATTAATAGAATAATTTATTGGCAACTAATGAAAAAAGTCAAAATTTTAATTTAGTTTGTTAAATAAAACCATTTATTTACCTTGTTAGTTAACAATTATCCTATAGCAGAATGCTGATTTGATTATTTTAGAGTTGAACCCAGAATGGGAGAGTTGGTTCTAATGAGTGATGAAATAGTTTGTGATTATAAATATGATTATAAAATTGCGCCCTCTATTCGTATATTAATTTTGGAAAATGGCGCAAATGACAAAGCCATAAATATTGAAAAGCTAGAAAAATCCATCAAATTACAGAGTGATATTGTCAGGCTGGATGAAAAACGGCTTGCCTTCGAACTATTACGCAATTCTCAATTTGATATTTTCATAATAGAAACAGGCCCTCATCTTAGTGGAGAAAAATTTTCATCGCTAGTTAGGTTAGCAAAAAAGGCGCTCATAATAGCTATTTCTGAAAATAGCTCAATTTCATCCAGAATTAATTATTTAAGTTTAGGTGCACATGATTTTTTGAGCAAGCCAATAGATTATTCTAACTTTTATGAAAAAATCAAAAAAATATCTTTTTCTCATTCCAAAGGAAAAATATTTCAGCTGGAGCAAAAAAAAGAGCAAGGAAAAGAAAATATTTCTGATATGATAGGAATTAGCGAAAATAATTTAGCAAAGAAAAAGAATATTTATGTTAGTGAGCAAAGTAGAAATTCTTCTGCAAAAGTAAAGCCAGAAATAAAACCTATGTGGCAACAAGAGCGAAAAATAATTGAAGATGCTATTTTAATGTTTAATGGCAATATTAATTCCGCCGCTAAAGCCTTACAAATTAGCCCTTCAACTATTTATCGCAAACGCCAATCATGGAATAGTTGCTAAAAATGGCTTAATCAAAAAAATTCTAATATGATATTTTTGCAATAATTTGCTTAAAAATTTTCAAAATCCTTGACTTTTATTTATTTCATACATATATCCCCGCCATCAGTTAGCACTCTATAATAGAGAGTGCTAACAATTTTGGTGATATTCTTAATGGATATGGTTTAATAAAATTAACGAGAAGGAAGAATCATGAGTTTTCGACCACTACACGATCGCGTAGTTGTACGTCGCGTTGAAAGTGAAGAAAAAACAGCAGGCGGTATTATTATTCCCGATACTGCAAAGGAAAAACCTTCAGAAGGTGTTGTCGTGGCTGTTGGACCCGGAGCGCGTGATGAAGACGGGAAATATATTAAGCCAGATGTTAAGCCAAATGATCGCGTATTATTTGGGAAATGGTCTGGAACAGAAGTTACGATTGACGGCGAAGAGCTGTTAATTATGAAAGAAAGCGACATTATGGGCGTGATTGAAGCCTAGCCTATAGTTAGGGCAATTAGGCTAGATTTTAAGAGTCAAACTACGCACAAATTTTAACAATTATAAGGAGCTAATATAATGGCTGCAAAGGACGTAAAGTTCTCAACTGAAGCCCGCGATAAAATGTTACGCGGTGTTAATATTCTCGCAAATGCGGTAAAAGTCACTTTGGGACCAAAAGGTCGCAATGTTGTAATAGATAAATCTTTTGGTGCGCCTCGTATTACTAAAGATGGCGTTACTGTTGCAAAGGAAATTGAACTAGAAGATAAATTTGAAAATATGGGCGCGCAAATGGTGCGCACGGTTGCTTCAAAAACTAATGATGTAGCAGGTGATGGCACAACAACCGCTACAGTATTGGCGCAATCTATCGTAACTGAAGGGGTAAAGCTGGTCGCTGCCGGTATGAACCCGATGGATCTAAAGCGCGGTATTGATTTGGCTATTGATGAGGTTGTTGAAAATCTGACCTCTTCAAGAAAAGTGATTTCAACTGTTGAAGAAATCGCGCAAGTGGGCACAATATCGGCTAATGGCGAAAAAGCTATTGGAGATCAGATTGCCGATGCAATGCAACGTGTTGGTAATGAAGGTGTTATCACTGTTGAAGAAGCAAAGTCGCTGGAAACTGAAACGGAAGTTGTTGAAGGTATGCAGTTTGATCGCGGCTATCTTTCTCCATATTTTGTCACAGATCCAGATAAGATGACCGTTTCTTTTGAAGATCCACTAATTCTTCTACATGAGAAAAAACTCTCTTCCCTTCAACCAATGTTGCCAATTTTGGAATCAGTAGTGCAGGCATCTCGTCCTTTGGTTATTATTGCTGAGGATATTGATGGTGAAGCACTTGCAACTTTAGTTGTTAACCGTTTGCGTGGTGGTCTTAAAGTTGCAGCGGTTAAAGCGCCTGGCTTTGGCGATCGTCGTAAGGCAATGTTAGAAGATATTGCTATTCTTACTGGCGGCCAGCTTATTTCGGAAGAAATGGGCATTAAGCTAGAAAATGTAACTCTTGATATGCTAGGTACCGCGAAGAAGGTTGAAATTTCAAAAGAAAATACAACTATTATTGATGGTGCCGGCTCAAAAGAGGATATTAGCGCTCGTGTTGCACAAATTAAGGCGCAAATTGAAGAAACAACTTCTGATTATGACCGTGAAAAATTACAAGAACGCTTGGCCAAATTAGCCGGTGGTGTTGCCGTAATTAAAGTTGGCGGGGCTACAGAAGTTGAAGTTAAAGAGCGTAAAGATCGTGTAGAAGATGCTCTTAATGCTACACGTGCAGCGGTTGAAGAGGGTATTGTGCCAGGTGGTGGTGTTGCTCTGCTTCGCGCATCAGCCGATCTTAAGGCAAAAGGTGAAAATGCCGATCAGGATGCCGGTATCGGAATTGTGCGCCGCGCACTACAGGCACCAATCAGACAGATTGCTTCTAATTCAGGTGATGAGGCTTCAATTGTTGTTGGAAAAGTGCTTGAAAGCAAAAATGCAAGCTTTGGCTATAATGCGCAAACCTCTGAATATGGTGATATGATTGAAATGGGAATTGTTGATCCGGTCAAGGTTGTGCGCACAGCATTGCAAGATGCAGCTTCAGTTGCTTCATTGCTTATCACAACCGAAGCTATGGTTGCTGAAGTGCCAAAAGATGAAACTCCCGCCGCTGGTGGTGGTATGCCAGATATGGGCGGAATGGGCGGAATGGGTTTTTAAGAAAATCCTAACCGTCAAAGAATCAAATAATGTAAAACCCGAACGAAAATGTTCGGGTTTTGCGTCTATAGAGCCAAAATAGCCAATAGGCTATAAAGTTGGTAGTGAACTATGCAATTTTTACCAAATAATTGAATATTAGCGTTATCCAGATTTTGAACCAAATAGCCTCGATCCATTTAAGGAAAGGGAGGAAGTTGTAACCAGTGGCGGCTAGGATAGGATTGAAGTAAAAGCCACGCCTATGGGTAGAAT
>WFXU01000016.1 GCA_015490455.1 Hyphomicrobiales bacterium | reverse complement strand
ATTTATAACCGTTACAAAGAATATGGTTTGGAGGGCCTGAACGAGCGTTCACGCCGCCCTTACGCCATGCCAACCGGTTGCCGTAACAGGTTGAGCGGGCGATCTGGGTATCAAGAAGGAATATACGAACTGGGGTGTGTCAAAGATCCGTACCATCTCTTAGGAATATACCCTAGTCCGAATGGCAGGGGCGGAGGGACTCGAACCCCCGACCCTCGGTTTTGGAGACCGATGCTCTACCAACTGAGCTACACCCCTATTTGTCAAATCTGTCTAATTGTAAAAAATAAATTGTGCAAGGTTTTTTGAAAGATCTGCAAAATTACTCTCCACTAACTACACAAATTAACCCCTGATTAATCTATAAGCCCAAAATCCGTCACATTTATCTGCAATTTTAATGGCATTTATATTAATTTTAGGAGGGCATTTTAATTTAATACTGTGATTTATAATGTCTATTTTGGGAATTTGGAAAATAATGCCCCAAAATTCAGACATTCATAGAATTATAAATTGGCTGTTGATCACGAAATAATTTTAACAAGTTACACTGCTTGTTCTGGTTTGGGGGACAAATCAGAGGTTATAAAATGAGTAAAAATAAATTTGTGATAATCCTATATTTTTTTGGAATTTTATTTTTCCTTCCAGTTCTGTCTTTTGCGCAAAATTTTCCGGTAAATATAATGACTGGAGGTGCAACTGGCACCTATATTCAAATTGGTAGAGATATTGCCAAACTTGGGCAAGCTATCGGCATGGATGTAACGGTGGTTGAATCTGCTGGCTCAATGGAGAATATTGCAGCTGTCAGAGATAGACGCTATACGCAATTTGGCATTGTGCAAAGTGATGTGCTTGATTTTATTCGCACTTTCAAAAATGAAGATCCCGCCATGCGTAGAATTGCAAGGGGGACAAAAATTGCCTTTCCTCTATATAATGAAGAAGTGCATATTGTAACAAAAAAATCGGCTCCAATTAATGTTTTGGCTGATTTATCAGGCAAGACCGTTGCGGTTGGCGCGCCAAATAGTGGAACCAACCTAACCACAACATTCCTTTTTGAAGTTACCAATATTCGCCCGCAAACTTTAGTAACAATCAAGGCAGCAGAGGCGCTTGAAGAACTAAGAGCAGGCAGAATTGACGCTTTTGTTTATGTAGCTGGCGCCCCGACCAAATTATTGGCTGATACGGGCCCAAATGAAGACCTTAAGCTCATTCCTGTTGCCGCAGGTGCTATTAGCGGATATTACGGAACTTCAATCATAAAGGCGGGAACTTATCCATGGTTAAAGGAAGATATTTTAACTCCCGCAGTAAAAGCAGTTTTGATGACATTTGACTATGATCCTAAACGCAATGATTATCTTAAACATTCTTGCGAGGTCGTTTCCAAAATATCATATTTGATAAATCGTAATATTGAATATTTGCGCCAAAATGGACATCCAAAATGGAAACAGGTTGACCTAAACGCCATTCCACCAGGCTGGGAAAGGGCAAAATGTGTAGAGACGGCATTGGCGTCCGATTATGTGTTACCAACAAACAATTCCATTAATTCTGTTAATCCGGTTTCAGATCCACTATCTGTGCAAAATTGTGATGTTCTGAAAAATCCTGTAGCTAAGCGATTATGCCTAATGAAGGCCGGAAAATAGATTAAAATAATCAATATCATAATTAGAGGGGTGTTTTTGCCCCTCTGAAAAATTTGTTACTATAACCTTCTTGACAATTTTCTCTAAAAGACAATAGTTGATAGGGAATCTCAATAAGGGGGGCTAAATGCTCGTTGAAAAATTCAAAAATAACAAAACTCTGGATGTTGCAGAAAAAATGATGCAAAATACGCATGAGACAACGGATTTCCTAAAGTCTATCGCTCATCCCGGACGGTTAATGATCCTTTGCAAATTGGCTGAGAAACCAGCAAGCGTAGGAGAACTTGAAGAATTTCTCAATATGCAACAGGCTGCTGTTTCAAAGCAACTTTCAAGACTGCGCCAGGAGGGGCTGGTAAAAGATGAAAGAAGGGGGCGCTCAATCATTTATTCTATTAGTGATGTGCGCGCCCGTATTTTGATTGACACTCTATATGATATATTTTGCAGAGAATCTATTGCAGATTAGGCTGTCTTTTTAATCAGAAATTCATAAACATCGCCATCTTGTTTGGATTCTAAAAGTTCATTGCCGGTTGTGCGGCAGAATGCTTCAAAATCTTTTACTGACCCGGGATCGGTAGCCAAAATTTTTAATTTCTGCCCCTCACTCATAGTTTTAAGCGCCTTTTTAGCACGCAATATAGGAAGTGGACAATTCAGACCTTTAGCATCTAATATTTGATCAGCCATATAATTTCTCCTCACTAAATGGTTAGATAAATAAATTAATATCGCTCTTTGCAGCGACTTCAATATAGGTGGCAGCTCCACCCAGACTAATTCCCTCAATCATATCTTTTACATCATACTCAAATAAATCTAAAGTCATTTGACAGGCAATCAGCTCAATATCGGCTTCAACCGCTAATTCTCGCAATTCCTCAATGGAAGCTACGCCCTTTTTCTTGAGTAAATTCTTCATCATGGCGCCAGTTAGCGCCCCCGCACCCGGCAAAGCAGATAAAATATTGGGCATTGCCATATGCATTCCCATCATTGGCATTTGCATAGCTGGATTACCCAAAGTTGTAAGATTTAGTTTTAAGTCCTTTTTTAATAGGCCAAGCCCATAAAAAGTAAAAAACATAGTAACATTAAAACCCATTGCGGCAGCCGTTGTGGCCAGAATAAAGGGAGGATAGGCCCAGTCTAAAGAGCCCTTTGTTACTATCAGTGACATGGATTTTGTTTCATTTTCTTTAGTCATTTCTCCTCCTTTGTTGATAAATTAGCTTAAATTCCAATAAGCAAAGCGATAAGCACTAAAAGAGCAATAAATATTGTCTGAGCTACAATCATACTTATCGCCCCCCCGCCAATCGCTGCCATTTGTTTAATTGAAGTTTTCATACCAAGCGCCGCAATAGCAGTAACTAAGAGCCAGCGTGAAAGCTGGTTAATAGTAGTAATAATTTGTTCTGGAATTATACCAACAGAATTGATAATTACCAATGCGGCAAATAATAATAAAAATGAAGGGAAGGTTCCCTTTACGCTTGTTGAATTGGTTTTTTTTCTAAATAATAATGAAAGGCCAAATACTATTGGTAATAACATTGATACTCGCAATAATTTGGTAAAAGTAGAAACATCTCCCGCTTCGGGAGAAACAGAATATCCCGCCCCCACAACTTGGGCTACATCATGAATTGTGCCGCCGAGAAAAATACCAATCTGATTATCATTCAGATGAAAAAAGGAAATAATTATTGGATAAATTATCATGGCGATAGTGCTAAGAGTGGTAACGGCAACAACAGCAAATATAGTATCGCGTTCATGATTTTTATGTTGGGGTAAGACAGTTGAAATTGCCATTGCCGCAGAAGCCCCACAAATTGCTACAGCCCCAGATGTTAAAATTCCAAATTGGGTAGATTTACCAAATAATCTTGCGCTAAATACTCCAAAACCAATAGTTGCAAAAACGCCAATAATAACAATTATAATCGGCGTTAGCCCCAACTCCATTATTTGGGCAAAGCTTATTCTAGCTCCAAGCAGACCAACTGCTAAACGTAAAAGAGATTTAGATGAAAATTCTATTCCCTTAGTTACTTTGCTTTCCTCTTCTGTAAGAAAATTAAAAGCCATTCCCAATAATAAGGCAAATAACATTACAGGGGCGTCATAATGTTCCGATAAGAAGGTAGCGGCAATAGCAATAGTTACAGCAATCAACAAGCCTGGAAAAATCTTATTATATTTTTGCCAAAATTTATTATGGAATATTTTTTGAACAGAAAGTTCTGGATTATTTTTTGTCTTGGGATTATTATTAGATCCTGGCATAAATTAAATGTGCAAATATTGTTTACTGCTTAAAACAACATCTCATCTGACTGAGACAATGGCACACCCCCTATTTTGATAAATTTACCCCAATTAATTCGTTCTTTTGAAAAACAAAAAATGGCTTGTTAAAATATAAACAATGAAAGATAATATATGTCAATGATGGAATATATAAACTTTGAAATATATTTATATCAAAGCCATTAGTGGGTGTAATTATGGAAGATTTTAACTGGATATAATATTATGAAAGAGCAAATATTAGAAATATTATCAAAAATTAATGTACCCGAGCTAGAGGATAATATTGTAGCGCTGGGTTTGGTTTCAAATATTAATATTAAGAATAATAGGGTGGTTTTTTCAATCAGCGTCCCATATGGGTTAGAAAAGCAATTTGCCTATATTCGCGATTTAGCCGAACAAAATATTGCAAAAATTGATGGAATAGAAAGAGTATTGGTGGCGCTTACTTCAGAAATTGAACAAAGCGAAAAAAAACCTATAAAAGCTAAGAAAATCAGTAAAGGACGTGATATAAAGAACGCTCCCGACATGCGGCCTGAAAAATTTGCCATTCCAGGAATAAAATCAATTATTGCCATAGCCTCAGGAAAGGGGGGGGTGGGCAAATCCACCTGTGCAGTTAATATTGCCCTTTCTCTACGTTCTCTTGGCTTAAAGGTTGGTCTGTTAGATGCCGATATTTATGGGCCATCAGTGCCGCGTTTATTGGGGATAAAGGAAAGGCCAAAAATTGAAAATGACAGGATTGTGCCACTGATAAAATATGACGTTAAAATAATGTCAATGGGTTTTTTGATGGAGGAGGATAATCCCGTTATCTGGCGTGGGCCAATGGTTGTATCTGCACTTATGCAAATGGTGCGTGAAGTTGAATGGGGTGAACTTGATATTTTGGTTTTAGATATGCCGCCAGGAACGGGAGATGCTCAACTTACTATGGCGCAGCAGGTCCCACTAAGCGGGGCTGTTATTATTTCCACTCCACAGGACCTAGCGCTGATTGATGCGCGTAAGGGTCTAAAAATGTTTAATTCAGTTGATGTGCCAATTTTTGGTATTGTTGAAAATATGAGTAATTTTATCTGCCCAAAATGCGGGGAAATTTCTGAAATTTTTGGTCATGGCGGGGCAAAAGAAGAAGCGCATAAATTAAAGGTTAATTTTTTGGGTGAGGTGCCGTTACATATGGATATTCGCCATTATTCAGATGAAGGCAAACCAATTGTTATTGCCGAAAAAAACAGTAAATATGCCAATATTTATAAGCAAATTGCCTTAAAAATTGCTGTTAAATTAAGCGATGAGGAGGAGGATTAATTTTTTTACTTTTAACAAATTTAACAAATTCATTAACCCACTGATTTTGTTTGCTATTCCTTAAATGGAAAAAACCAGCAAGTAAATTATGCACAATTATTGCGTCATTTTTGCCATCCAACCCATAGCCGCGTAAAATTTTACGGGCAAATTTAGTGTTTTTTGCCAAACCTTCTAGGCTGGAATAGTGAAATTCATGCGCCCTTATTTGCTCTTTTACCTTTGCCCAAGGGTGGTTTGATGAATTTTCAAATTTCACATAGCCGCGCCCTTGAGGCTTTTCGTGAATTACCGATTTACCCTTAATAACTCCAACCATTTCATATTTTTCTTCTCCCCATTCAATCATTTCGCTTAAATAAATTAAACCGCCACATTCAGCATAGGTTGGCAAACCATTTATGATAGATTGTTTAATATTAGTGCGCATAGATATATTTTCGCTAAGTTGTTTCATATGAGTTTCGGGAAATCCACCCCCTATCAGAAGACCATCAATATTTGCGGGCAACTTCTTATCCCGCAAACAGTCAAATTCAACCAACCTAACTCCTAAATTTATAAATCTTTCTAAATCATCTTCATAATAAAAGCCAAAAGCACTATCGCGCGCTAATGCAATTGTCAGATTGGTTTTATCAGGAAAATTATTATTATAGTTTTTTGCCTTTTTAACTACGGGAATTGCAGGGACATTTTTAGCTATTTTTTTTATTGCGGTTAAATCTATATTATTACCTACCAATTTAGCTATTTTTTGAATTTTTTCCTGTTGGAATTTACTTTCCATTGGTGTTATCAAACCTAAATGGCGCTCACCAATATTTAATAATTCATTTTTTTCTATAACTCCCAATATTGGTAAATTTATATATTTCTTAATGGCTGCGCGTAATTTTTTTTCGTGTCTTATTCCTCCAACCTTATTCAAAATTACCCCAGCAATATTTATTTCTTTATCAAAATTAACATATCCCAATAAAAGCGGGGCAATTCCACGTGTCATACCTTCACAATCAACCAATAATATGATAGGTAAATTTAATAATTTTGCTAATTGAGCATTAGAATCACTGCCATCTAACTCTAAGCCATCATAAAGCCCCTTATTGGCTTCAATTAACGAAATATCCGCCCCTTGTGATTTTTGCGCATAAAGATCTAATATTTCTTCCTTATCCATTGTGTTAAAATCAAGATTATAACAGGCGCGTCCGCTTGCCGCCCTAAGCCACATAGGATCAATATAATCGGGTCCCTTCTTGAAAGTTTGCACTAATTCGCCCTGATTTGCCAATATTTTTGCTAAAGCAATCGAAATAGTTGTTTTGCCGGAAGATTTATGCGTAGCAGCTATCATAAAGGCAGGCATGTTGAACACTCAACTTAAATACTAAATGGCAATAATTTCTTATCGCGGTTTTGCCAATAATCCTGCGCTATTCTTTCGGCTGCTTCTTTATTTTCTGCCATTTTTAACGCTTTAATTGCGATTGCCAATGTTCCTATTATTGCTGCTTTCCCATATGGATTTTCTATTTCCCCCCTCCAAAGCGCCAACATATTTTCAATTTTTAACTCTTTATCAATTTCTTGGCGTGTATCGGACAATAAGACTGGCCAATTTTCGCTAATTGCTTTCTCTTTGCCAATAGTTGTATGCACAAGACATGGCTTATTTGGCCGGCGCTCTATTTCTCCTCCCTCACCCCGAAAAACAACCATGCACGGCTGATTAAGAGTGCGGGCAGCCTCAATATGAATATCGGCAAAGCCGCGATGAAATATGCCCTGCATCATTAAAGGAGCGTTAAATGGGTTTAACATACGCGAAAAACTATGAACAGGGGAGCGCAAACCAAAAATTGGACGCATTTCAATTAGCTTATGTAATTGCGGACTCATTATTTCTAAAGGAACATAGGCAAAATTATATTGTTCGATCTGTTCTGCTGCCATTGTTAAGCTGGTAGCGATTGGGAAATTTAGAAATTCCAATATTTTCTGTGTATATATTCTGCCCGGAGTGTGCCCGCTAGCACCATGCATAAATAGCCTAATGCCATTTTGCGCCAGAAGAAGTGCAGAAAATATAAAATAGGGTAATTGACGTCTTTTGCCGGCATAGCTTGACCAATCAATATCAGTTTTAGGGATGATTGAGGGTAGTTTCATTGTGGAACGTGCCCCAACAGCAAAGCCTGCTATTTCTGTGCCGGTTTCTTCTTTTAGACGCATTAACATTAAAAATGCTCCAATTTGCTCCGGTAATGCCTCCCCATTTACAATCATGCTCATGGAGTTACAGGCTTCTTCGAAGCTTAGCGGGCGGGTTTTAGTTTTTCCACGTGCTAATATAGCAATATATTTTGCAAATGGGTGTAATTGCTGTGACATATTTCCCTGCCAAAAATATATTATCCGATAATTATATAGTTAAACCTTAATCGCTCTATTTAACATCCAGCTTATTTTCATATCCCAAATTTTTGGAAAGATTGACCGGCAAAATGCGCAAAATTTTTACGCCCAATAATATAATAAATAAAGCCAAACCAACTCCTCCCATACCCAGCATAAATTCTAAATAAGAGGGCGTATATTTATTTATTATACCGTCGGAAAAAGAAGAACTAACCTCATATCCGGGAAAAATCTCCAGTGGATAGGCCTGCCCGCCAATAATAATCACGTAAAGTTGAGTAAAACCACCCAAAACCACCAAAATAGCTGCTAAAATAATAATCCCTTTTCTAATATTTAATCTGGGGTGCAGCAATAAAATTAGCGGTAATATTGAGCCGATAAATATATGCCCAACCCAAAATAAAAAACTATAAATACCGCCATCTAACAAAATAAAACGTTCATATCCACCATGTTCGGCCAAATATAGATTGGTTAAATGTGATATTAGTGTAAAATATAAAACTACACCCACAAATATAACAAGCAAGCGCGCTTGTCTTATGCGCATTTGGGCAGTATATTGCCCGCTGCCAAGAGCAGATATTCCGAAAAAAATCAGCATGAAAACAGCAAGACCAAATGAAAAAGACATGGCAATAAACATTGGCGCCATAATTGCCGCATCATAAGCGGAACGGGCAACTAACCAACCAAAAATGGAGCCAGTGCCAGTTGTAAGAATTAAGCGCCATAAAAAGGCGATTAAAGCTGTTGATTTAAGTAAAAAGGGCTGTTCTTTACGCACCATTTGCGCATAAAGATAAATAGCTACAATTCCTAAAAATCCGGTATAAAGCAGCACGTTCCAGGCAAAAATTGACTTAAAATTATAAGTGGTCATAGCTATAATCAGCCTATCAACCCTTCCCAAATCTAATACCAATATAGCCAACCCCCCTATGAGCAGACTAATGGCCATCAGGCTTGAGAGCCTGGCTAAAGGCTTATATTCCTGCTTGCCAAATACTGAACCAATGGACGCAATATTTAGCGCTCCGGAGGCAGAAAGGATCAGAAATATAGCAAAAATATGCGGCACCCCCCAGACTATTTGATTATTCATGCCCGTAACTATATGTCCATAATGTTCAATCTTAAAAACGGCAAACGCCCCTATTGCCATAATTATGGTTAAAATAGCTGCTGCCCACCATAATTTAGTGCCAGAACTTAATTCTGAATATTTTATTCGCTCCATAATAATTCCTCAAATATTTTGATAGCGAACGGCCAAATTTAAACCTAAATCATCACGTAATTCAACGGATGGATAATTGGCTAGAGCCCTAGAAATTTTGCTATTTTTGTCATTTAAGTTACCAAAAATTATCGCTCCATTTCCGCTATTTTCACAAGCCTGGGCGCAGGCCGTTATTCCATCTCCCCTATCTAATTTATGCACACATAAATTACAGGCCTCAACCGTTCCCTTGCCGCGCGGGGTAGTTGTTTTTTGATTATTTATTTTTTCATGCACAAAGGAGCGAGCCTTATAGGGGCAAGCCATCATACAATAGCGGCATCCTATGCAGATATGCCTATCAACCAAAACAATCCCATCTTTTCGCTTAAACGAAGCCCCAGTCGGACAAACATCAACACATGGAGGAAATTCACAATGTTGGCACATAAGCGGCAAAGAAACTTCCCGTCCCGTTTGCTTATTTTTTAATTTGACCTTTCTAATCCATTGCGGGTCGGTTAATTTGCCATTATTTTCCCATCCATGTTCATTTGCGCATGCTCTTATGCAAGCGTCACATTCTGGTGAACATTTATTAGCATCTATTAATAACCCCCAGCGAATTTTTGCATTTGCCTGCGCATTAGCCCCAGAGTTCATTATCATTAAATTTACTCCGGAAGCGAGAGAAAAGCTCATCAATAGAGCCCCGCTTTTAAGAAAATTGCGACGTTGAATATCTGCCCTATTGGTGGATTTATCTGTCATTATCTTTCTCCTCAAGATAGGCCATAAGCCTTTCAAATGGGGCATTTTCATCTCGGAATAAAGATATTGAAACTTCAGCTGAGGGAACAGAATTATGACAAGTAAAACAATCTAATTTCACCGCAACATAATCATGACATACACGACAAAAATATTCCTCACTTTCATATGTTACAGGCTCATTATTTTCATCCCTAACCACATGGCAGGTAACGCATTGGGCTAAAGAATTATCAATATTGCGTATGCCCTCTTTTACTACTAAATCACGATCATGACGTAATAAATCCATATGGTTTATACGTATAAATTCATTTCCTTCAGGGTGTGGTTTTCCTGTGGCTTTTGGAATAAGCGGGAAATTATCTTCAGCAATCAGGCTATTTGCAAAAAAGATAAAAATAAGTAAAGCTCCCAAAAGAACGCGCATATTTAACCTCCAAGCCCCATATTTATATATCCAGTTGGGCAAACATCAGAACAAATATGACATCCAATACATTTTGTATAATCGGTAAAAACGTAGCGCCCTACGACCCTATCAGCCTTTTTTATCCGATATACAGCGTCTTGCGGGCAATAAATGACACAATTGTCACATTCAAAACATAAGCCGCATGACATACATCTTTCGCCCTCTTTCTTTGCTTGTTCTTCAGAATAAGCAATTATTCTTTCTTCAAAATTGCCCAGAACATCATCGCCCTCAATGTGAATTTCCTTTCTTCTCTCACGCGGAACAAAGGGAAAATGGGCTTTGAATAATTCAGTATGTTTTATTATTTGATAGTCTGATCTATCATCATAATTATGGATAGCAAAATTTGCCTTATCGGTACCGCGCGTAGGTTGGTGATTATATTCTTCTTTTGGCTTTCCTCTTTGTGCTAGTTCTTTCAACAAGTTAAAATGTGGAGCATCAATCTTAGGGCGATTCTCAATTTCACCATCATCTAAATAATCAGAAATTACCTTAGCCACAATCCGTCCATGACCAATGGCGGTAGTTAAGAGATGTGGTTTTATAATATCTCCACCGGCAAAATGTTTTTCTTTACCCTTTACCCGAAAATTATCATCAGTTTCTATAAAACCTTTTCCATTATCTAGATCTTCAATGCCAGAAAAATCACCATATTGCCCAATAGCAGCGATTATTATGTCGCATTCAATGATAAATTCTGTTCCCTCTCTTGGGATAGGCGTCATGCCCTTCATATCGCATTCGCACATTTTTAGTGCTTTAGCCAATCCGTTTTCGTCCCTTATTACCTCTAGCGGCATTACGGAACCTTTTATTTCAACCCCTTCACGTTTAGCATCCTCTCTTTCGCGTTCAGAGGCTGTCATTTGCTCAACGGGAAAGAGCGAAGTTAAAATTGCTTCAATTCCTTCTCTTTTTAAGGCGCTGGCTGTGTCAGCGGCGGTAAAATTTATTTTATCAGCATTTTTACCGCTCTGTTCTGTAGAAATATGCCCTATACGCCGCGCGACTGAGGCAACATCAATGGAAGTATCACCACCCCCAACAACAACAACTCTTTTTTTCGTGCTGAGCATATATCCTTTGTTAAATGCGTCTAAAAAATCAATTCCGTTAATGCAATTTTTTGTTCCCTCCCAGCCCGGTATGGGTAAGGGACGGCCATTTTGCGCCCCAACTGCCCAAAAAATTGCATCATATTCATCTTCTAGCTGCTTAACTGAAATATCTTTACCAACCCGACTATTAAGGCGGACCTCAACCCCTAAATCCACAATCCGCCCAATTTCCTTTTCTAGCATATTACGTGGGGTTCTATAGCCCGGAATACCGTAATACATCATGCCGCCTAGCTTTTCATTGGCTTCAAATATAGTCACACCATGCCCAATTTTGCGTAAATAATAGGCTGCTGAAAGCCCCGCCGGCCCCCCCCCAATAATGGCAATTTTACGCCCAGTATCAGCGCCCGCCTCCCCCAATGTCAGATTATTTTCATTAGCCCAATCACCAACATATTGCTCAACCCCATTTATGCCAACATATTCATCAACTTCATTACGATTGCATCCCTCTTCACATGGTGCGGGGCAAACTCTACCCATAGTTGCAGGAAACGGATTAGCCTCTATCATGCGCTGAAAAGCATATTCCTGCCAGGCCATTCCCTCAATTGGTGGCTTATCCATACCACGAGCAATGGCTAGCCAGCCTCTTATTTCATGACCAGAAGGGCAAGAGCCCTGACAGGGGGGAGTTTTATTAATATAGGTAGGACATTTATAAGATTTATCTTGGGTAAAGATTTTTTCTTCCAAATCCCAATCGGCAGGCGTCTCTCCATCTCTAAAACGACGAAAAGTTCTTTTCGCTTCCAAAGAAAGATTATCCATTTAGCTTGCCTCCTTATCATCTTTATTAGCTAATTTTGCACCATTTTGCTTTGTTCCCTTTGTTGTTTGTTTATTTTGCCCATTATTCTTCTCACTAGGCTCATCATCAAGAATAATAGCGTTGGAAACTAATTGGTGAACTGAAAGAATTTTATCCATTCCATAGCCAAATTTTGGCATTATTTTAGAAAATTGTGTTTTACAAATTGCGCAAATTGCGGCCATATGGGTTACCCCATAATCCTCACTGGCTTGTTGCAACGCGCTCATGCGAGGGCTGGCGCCCTTAGTGCGTAAATCCATTAATTCATCTGTCAATAAGCCCCCACCCCCACCACAGCAAAGGGTGCTTTCCATAATTGTATCTCTGTCCATATCATAATAATGGTTGCAGCATGCTTTTAATACGGCACGCGGATATTCAAACTGCCCACCCGGTATTGTGCCCATATTAGAGCCGCGAGCAACATTACAACTATCGTGAAAAGTTACCCTATATTCGTCATTTTTGCTCTTATCAAATTTAATCTTACCCTTTTGAATAAGGTCATAAGTAAATTCAACAATATGCTGAGGAATAGGGTAATTTTGATCTAAAAAATCAAACGGGCCGGCAAGCGTATTAAGGAAACTATAAGCAACCCGCCAGGCATGTCCGCACTCGCCAAAAATTATTCTTTTTACACCTAAATCTATCGCTGCTTTTCTTATTCGTAAGGCAAGGGCACGCATATTTTCATAAGAGCCAATAAACATGCCAAAATTAGCAGCTTCTGATGCATAAGAGCTCATAGTCCAGCTAATGCCGGCTTTGTAAAACACTTTGGCATACCCTAATAGACCATCAATATGTGGCTCGGCAAAAAAATCTGCGCTTGGAGTAATCAGTAAAATATCAGCTCCCTTCTCATCAAGCGGAAGGCGTATTTTATGCCCCGTATCATCTTCCAGTTCTTCTTCTAGATCTTCTAAAGTTGCCTTAAGCGCTTTGGGGCTAAGACCAAGATTATTACCTAGCTTTTCAGCCTTAGCGATAATCTCATTACAATATTTTTGTCCCATGCCTATGGAATCCAAAATTTCACGCGCAGCCATTGAAATTTCCGCCGTATCAATACCATAGGGACAAAAGACAGAACAACGTCGACATTGCGAACATTGATGATAATAGCTATACCATTCTTCTAATATTTCCTTAGTTAAATCGCGCGCTCCAACCAGCCAGGGAAAATATTTACCGGCAAATGTATAATAACGACGATATACTGAACGCAATAAATCCTGCCGTGCCACCGGCATATTTTTGGGATCACCCGTACCTAAAAAATAATGGCATTTATCTGTGCAGGCGCCGCATTTCACGCAAATATCAAGATATAACTTAAAGGCGCGATTTTTTTCTGCCAATTCGCCAATTTTGGCAATTGCCACTTCTTTCCAATTATCAATTAGTTCCGGAGGGAATCCTAAGTCAGTATTATGTTGAGGATGAGCGGGATAGGGGCGAATATCGGCCATTGCCCCGCAAATAAGTTTGGGAATTTCCAAAGGATCTTTAATTTTATCGGGGCTATCACTATTTGCTTCAACCATTTCTCCCCCCCTCGCGCTCAAAATTATTATTTTCTAATTTTTTCGCCCAGTCCGCCAAATGGCGTTTCTCGCGACTATTATCAATCTGATTTCTTGTAGGGCTAAAGAAAATTCCAACTCCATGTAATAATTTTGATATTGGGAAAATTATCATCAACAAGATAACCGATAAAAGGTGAGTTAATAATATTGGGCTTAAGGGTAATTCTTTTATCTGTAAACTTAATAAGCCTAACATATAGGCCTTAACGGCAATAATATCTGTGTGGGAGACAAATTTCATTGCCAGGCCTGAAGCGGCAATTAGCAATAATAATAATAGCATCAAATAATCCGATAGATTGGAAATATATTTTATTCTCTTAATGAAAATACGCCGCAAAAGAAGAGCTATAAGTCCCATTGTCATTGCAAAACCTGCATATATGCCAAAGGGTTGAATTATCTCCACCCACCACCACACCGGTTGAGTAAAATAGCGCAAATGGCGCAATAAAACCAGCAAAAGAGCCAGATGAAACATATATGAAAACAGCCATATCCATTTATTAGATTTGAACAGGCTTTCAAAAAATATTACTTCACGTAAAAGACGAAAAAATACTCCCCTTCCATTACGCGGGGCAGGCATGGTTGGTATTTTTAGGGGAGCGGGAGTTTTGGCATAGTTCCATATTTTTATAGCAATCCCCCCGAGCAACAAAATAGTTGCCAGATAGAATAAAATTGCAAAAATTAATGAAACCACGCTTTTCCTCCCTAAAGCCAGCCCCAAAATTGGGATTATTATACGCAGCCAGTTGGTTTTGGCAGACCAGCAATTTTACAAGCCTGCTTAGCAGGACCATAAGGAAATAATTCATACATATATTTATTATTGCCAACCTCAGGCCCCAACTCTTTCTTAATTGCCTTAATTAAAACACGAACCGCTGGCGCAATTTGATATTCTTCATAATAGTCACGTAAGAAATTAACGACCGCCCAATGTTCATCTGTCATTTCAATTTCTTCTGACTTTGCAATAACTTCAGCCAGCTCTTTTGACCAGTCACTCAGATTAATAATATAGCCCTCTTCATCATGCTCAACTATATTTCCATTTACTTCATATGCCATTTGTTTCTTACCTTTCAAAAATTATCATAACCAAGATTGAGTTCGCTCATTATTGGCGACTAATTCAACAAAACCGGCATAATCTGTAGTTTTAATGCCGGAAATTAACCTATCCCGCCCTATCCCGCGTGCACTAAGGTCCGCAAGCAAAGCAAAAATTGATATTTCTCCTAATTTTTCACTAATATTATCAGCTAATTTATTTTGCGCCAAAGCGCCCAAAACCGCATCCTCAATCAATAAAATACTATCCCCCTCCTTAACATGATTAAGACAGGAATTTAGATTTATTGTTTCAAAGGGTGATTTATTAACTATATGTAATGTAGACATTAATTCCCCCTAAAAACTCAAAATAATATCTTGTTCAGCCATTATGTCTGCCATTTCCTTTCGGCTGACTACTTTAATTGAGGGCTTTTCCTTATAATCATCATCTTCGTCCTCATAGGTAAGATATTGTAAATCATCTATGCCAAGTCCACGCTCTTTAAGAGATTCTTCCTCCACATAAAGCTTGGTTACGTCATAATCTCCTAGCGCCCTATAGGTTGGAGAAAAATTCTTTACACCAATTTCTTTAGTATCTTGCCCCTTAGTCAGTTGAAAAACACCATCATCAAGAAATGCTAAACTAACTTCCTGCTCAAATGCGGCGCCAATTAACACCACTTCCAAACTTTCAAGCGCATAAATAGACCCATAAGGCGCTTTTCTATTCACATAGAGGAATTTTTTGACTTCATCACTCATTTAGTCCCTCCTAATCACCAAAAATTACCAGGCGATCGCTTTTTATACCCATTTCAATTAATTGGCCTAAACCGGAAATACGAAAACCTTCTGCAATATTATTTGCATCTTTTCCCTGCCTTTTAGCTTCATTTTCATCTAAAAGACCGCGCCTTTGCGCCGCTGCGATACATATTACCAAATCAATATTGTGTTTCTTTGCCAGAGCAGTCCAATCTTTTTGTAAATTTCTTTCATCTTGCGGTGGAACAGAAAGGCGAGTTCCAACATTCACCCCATCGTGATAGAAAAATACTCTTTCCACCTCATGCCCATTTTCTAAAGCCGCCTTAGTAAAGTGATAGGCACTATTTGCCGCCTGATGAGTATATGGACCCTCATTAACTAGAACGCCAAATTTCATATTTTACTCCCATTAAAAACGAATATGAGAGGAGCTATTCATATTTTTACGCGCTCCTGTCCAAGTGTCCAAATGATGTTTGGTAAAGGCCAGGCCGGTCATTTCAAAAAATCTCTTCCAGCCAATTCTATCTATCCACTCCCCCAATCTCTCCCAATCTTTTGCATCTGCCTTATATGCCTCAATAATCTTACGCACCACCGCTGCCACTTCTGGCCAATGGGGAGGATTATTTGGCAAATTTGCCACCGCTAATTTATGAAAGGTTGGCTTGGTGCGGGCGTTAGAATGTTTGCCGCCTACCCAAATAGCAATTTTTGTTGAATCCGGATTATTAATTTGCATTGGCGGGCAGGGTGGATAACAGGCTCCGCAACAAACACATTTTTTTTCATCAATTTCAAGTGATGGCTTGCCATTTACCATAGCAGGGCGAATGGCGGCAACCGGACAACGAGCAACAACAGCCGGGCGCTCACAAACATTAGCTACCAAATCATGATTTATTTTTGGTGGTTTAGTATATTGCACATTAATCGCAATATCGCCCTGCCCACCACAATTTATCTGGCAGCAAGATGTTGTAATTCTTACCCTATTTGGCATTCTTTCGCGCACAAATTCCTTATGCAAAAAATCCATCATGCTTTTTACAACGCCAGAAGCATCAGTTCCCGGAATATCACAATGAAGCCAGCCTTGTGTATGAGAAATCATGGAGACAGAGGCGCCTGTTCCCCCAACAGGGAATCCTTCTTTTTCTAACGCTTCAATTAATGGTTCTATTTTTTCCTTGTCGGCGATAATATATTCAATATTTGAGCGTGTCGTAAAACGGATATGGCCATCGGCATATTTATCGCCAATATCGCAAAGTTTTCTGATGGTGAATACGTCCATCTGCCTTTGCGTGCCTGCCCGAACAGTATAAACCACATCGCCAGATTTACTGACGTGGCGCAAAACTCCAGCCCGCGGTCTATCATGCCAAGCCCAATTGCCATGATTTGCCTTTAATAAGGGATGCATATATTGAAAATGATCCGGCACCCCAACTTCGTCAGGCATTCTTGGTTTTTCCTGCGCTTCACTCATTTATATTCTCCTCCATCGCAAATCATATTAACGAAAATGAGCTATTTCATATTTTGCGGTTGGTCTTGCTTTTTAGCCTGACGTTCAAACCATTTTGCGGCTTCTTCATCAAAATCGTCAGTTCTTACATAACAAGATGTTCTTGGGTGATTGACCATATTGGGATCAACCTCAACCCCTACTGCCTCAAGAAATGCAGGCAGACCAATTCTATCTATTGTCTCGCCAATCCGCTCATGTTCAAGCGCATTATCGGCAAAAAATTCAATACATGTTTCAGCAAATTCTTCTAATTTTTCAAAATCTTCATCCGTTTCCAGCTTAATAAAGGGCAGCACCATAATACCCATCATATCGCCAACCTTTAGCGAACGTTTGCCCCCTATTAACACCGATGCCCCCCTATCATCACCCGGAGAGAGAGCCTTTGTCATTACATTAATACAATGCATACAGCGCACGCAGCTCTTATTATCAACTTCCAGCGTATCATCATCATTGAGAGAAAGAGCCTTTGTCGGGCAATTGGAAATTACCACATCTATCATATATTTACGCCCCTTTTTGGCGATATAGGCCTTTACCTCATCCTGATTAACCTTCATATCATCGCGCCATGTGCCAATAACAGCAAAATCGGCTCGCTGAATTGAATTAACGCAGTCATTGCCGCAACCAGAAAACTTAAATTTGAACTTATAGGGAAGGGAGGGGCGATGCATTTCATCTAAAAATCTATTTATTATACCCCGATGCGCCCTTGCTTCATCATAGCAGGATTGCTCACATCTTGCCCTGCCTACACAGGACATAGCGGTGCGCAAAGCCGGACCAGCACCCCCTAAATCAAACCCTAATTTATTAATCTCATCAAATGCTTTTTGCGTATTTTCAGTAGTGCAGCCCTGAAACATTATATCGCCAGACTGACCGTGAAAAGCAATTAAACCTGAGCCATATTCCTCCCAAATATCACATAATTTACGTAAAATATCGGTTGTATAATGATAGCCAGGAGGGGGCATAACACGTAAAGTATGAAACTCCTTTGATTCGGGAAACTCCTCAGAAATTTCTGAAAAACGCGGAATAACACCTCCGCCATAGCCATAAACCGAAAGAGTGCCACCTTTCCAATATCCTTTTCTATCTTCATAAGATCGCTCTAATTGACCCAATAGATCATTCATGATTGGCGCGCAATTTCCCCCGCCTTCGTCGCGTAACCTTTTTAGGCCTGTAACAAAACTAGGCCATGGGCCATCCTCTAACTCATCCAAAAGCGGTGTTGGATGAACCCCATTTTTGTTACCACCATTATTCCCACCACTCATTAATCCCTCCAGATGAACTATTTGAAAAGTGAATCTAAATAATATATTCCTTATTTTACATATATAAATGCCAGAATGCAAAGAAAAATTTACAAAAAAATTCAGATGTATATTTTTGTGTAAATATTGTAAATTTTTCAAAATGATAGATGGATATGAAAGTTTGTAGAATGGATTTTTTAACAATAGAGCAAAATATATTAGATCCGGATATTTGGAACCTTTCTAAAGATAGCGCCTATAAAAATTGGCGAGAAAAAAAGTTAAAATCCGCGCAAAAATTAAAAAATGCTCCCTTTATAAATATTCGGAATTTGGCCAATCCTAGTCTAGAGGAAATAAAAAAATTAGCCAAATATTGTAGCGAAATAAATATGGCGCTTTATCAGACCAGCCCTAAAAATAATCCTGATGAGGTAAGAAGCGACTTAAAAAAATTCACCGAAAAAATGGGGTTAAAAATTGCTGAAAAACATCGCTCCGCTGATAGAGACGGAATTGTTGCAATCACCCCAACGGATAAAGAAACACAACGCGCCTATATACCATATTCTAACAAAGCACTAAATTGGCATACTGATGGCTATTATAATGATAAAAAAGAACAAATTCGCTCAATGGTTCTTCATTGCCTGTCCCCCGCAAATAAGGGAGGGGAAAGCCAATTTTTAGACCCGGAAATAGCATATATAAGAATGCGCGATAAAAATCCGGAATTTATAAGGGCATTTATGCATGAAGAGGCTATGATAATTCCGGAAAATCTGGATGAGAGGGGAATATTAAGAAAAAAAAGCGTTGGTCCGGTTTTTTCTTTTGATAAAAAGAGCAATCATTTAATAATGCGTTATACCGCTAGAACTCGCTTTATTGAATGGCGCAAGGATAAAATTACTAAACAGGCTGTTGATTTTTTACAAAATTTGCTTCTTCAAGGTGATGAATTTATGCGAACCACAATTTTACAGGCCGGGCAGGGCATATTATGTAATAATTCTTTACATAATAGGAGCGCTTTTGAGGATGAAAATAATAAACGTTTATTATTTCGTATTCGCTTTTATAATAGGATTGGCAAAGTTAACTAATAGGGTAAAATGGGGTAAATAATGACCAAATTAAGTGAATTAATAATTCAATTTCCAGAGGTAGATAGTTTTGCTTCTCTTGAGGAATTAGTAGCCCATGCCGCAGAATCTGGTCACTTATTTCTGGAATTTGACGTAAAACCCGATTATCGTGATACGCCCAGAAATTGGGAATGGAAATTAGAAACAGCCTTTACTAGAGGGTTGGATTAGGAGTTTATTAATGGGTGGCGAAATTATCAATAATGATAGTGAATTTATTTTGCCTTTCGGGCGTAGGGTAAAATTCCAGCAGTTAGAATATGATGGTGGGTTAAAAATGCTCCGCCTGACATTTCGTGAAGCTAAACGTTTTACAACTATTGATCTGGATAAAAATAGCGCAGCTAAATTAGGTGAAAAATTAGCGAGCTGGGCAAAAGAAAAATAATTCCAAATATAATATATAAACATATCATAATAAGCGGGTAATTATGGACTTTCTCCCAATATTTTTAGATATAAAAAATAGCAAAATTATTATTGATGGCGGCACTATGGTTGCGGCAAGGCGAACAGAGCGGGCTTTGCAGGCAGGGGGTAGGGTTTTTGTATTTAATCCTGAATTGAGCGATGAATTTTTACCCCTTTTAGATAATGAAAATCTGACCCATATTCCTCGCTTGCCAAAGGAGGAAGATTTTTTAGGCTGTAAAATTGCCTTTGGCGCCTCTGAAGATGAAAATAGAGATAGGTTTTTAGCTAAAGCGGCAAGAAAAGCTGGTGCTTTGGTTAATATAGCTGATAGGCCGGAATTTTGTGACTTTATTTCCCCTTCTATTGTTGATAGGAACCCGCTCATTATCGCCATAAGCTCTAGCGGTAAAACCCCCGTTATTGCCAGAATTTTACGCGCCCGAATAGAAGCGCTAATTCCACCAATTTATGGCGATTTAGCTAGTTTCTTAGGAAAATTTAGAGAAATAATAGCAAGCAAAATAAATAATTCTACAAATAGAAGGCATTTTTGGGAAAGAATTATTGATGGATCAGTTGCAGATAAATTTTTAACAGGTGATGAAAATGGCGCCAAATCCCTCTTAATGGAAAAATTACAAAAAGCACAAAGGGGAGAAAAAGATAAAAAAATTGGCGAGGTTTTTTTAGTTGGAGCAGGGCCGGGAGATCCGGATCTTTTAACATTTCGTGCCTTAAGATTAATGCAAAGGGCTGATATTGTCCTTTATGACAGGCTGGTAAGTGAAGATATTTTGAACCTTGTGCGCCGCGATGCTGAACGTATTAATGTTGGTAAATTACCCAAAAATCACACTATGGCGCAGGAGGAAATCACCGCCCTAATGATTAAACTCGCTAAAAGCGGCAAAAAAGTCTTGCGCTTAAAAGGGGGGGATCCATTTATGTTTGGGCGCGGGGGAGAGGAAATAGAGCAGCTTTGCGAACATAATATTGATTTTCAAATTATTCCGGGCATTAGCGCGGCGGTTGGCGCTTCTGCTTATGGGGGAATTCCACTAACCCATCGCGACTACGCCCAATCATGCATTTTTGTCACTGCACACGGAAAGAATGGTAAGTTAGATCTGGACTGGAAGGCCATTTTACGTCCCTTTCAGACTGTAGTTATCTATATGGGAATGGCTAATTTACAAATATTAACAGAAGAATTTATCAATCATGGCGCCGATCCCAAAATGAGCGCCGCCATAATAGAAAATGCAACCAGAAGGACGCAAAGAATAATTATTGCTGACATTAATTCGCTTTACGAAAAAGCAAAACAGGCAAATATTAAGGGGCCAGCCATTATAATTATTGGTGATGTGGTAAAACTTCACTCACAATTAAAATGGAATTGCGAAAAAGTGAATAAAAGCCACAAAATGAGTCTGAAGGCGCAAAAAAATCTCTAGCAACAATTTTGCTGCTGCTGAACCGGAGGACAGGCAACGCTGCCATAAGAGCAAAATATACAACAATCACCCTCTTTGGGTGTTAATAACGCACGACAAAAAGAACATTCATAAGCAAATTGACAAGCATTAACGGGCATATTTTCTTCTTTTTGCGCACCACATTCCGGACAAGTAATTATGGATTTTAAAATTACTTCATTCATTTCCCTCTCTCCCCTAAATATTTTATAGATAGTAAGGTCAAATAGACAAAACCAACCTGATGAAATTGTCGCTTTAGAGCTTAGACCTACTAACTATAGATAGATATTGATAAAATCTTTTCATATAGAGGGTGAAAAGTAAAATAGAGATTTTTTGAACAGGTGCAGATATTGTCATAATTTACGTTTGACTATTTAATTGTTTTATTTCTTTATTATTAGCTTCTTTAGACGAAGGTGTAATTATAATATCTTCCCCTTTGTCAGCTTGATTGTCTTTCATTGGCAACGCGCTGGGAGGGGTTTTCCATTCAAATATATCAAATTTTCCGCTTATAGGTGAGGTTGGAAGCCAAATATCGGAAATAATCCCATCTCCTACCCATATTTTATCGCGTCTTGCATGCACCGCCTTTGATAGGTAATATTTAGCCTTTACTTCATCATTATTTTGCCCTTCTTCAATTTTGGCCATTGCCAGGCACATATTTTGCGTTGGATCATCCAAAAATGGCTGCAAAATTTTACGCGCATAGCTCCATTCAAACGCTTCTATTGCACTATTAGCCAAAATAAGCGCATCTTGCTCATTGTTGCTATTTTCATCAATTATTTGCTTTGCCCTTTTTAATTTTTCAATAGAAGAAATACCTGGCTGGGCATTAATATATAAAAGGGCAATATGGGGGTGGTGGGTATTATTCCAGACACGACGCAATAGGCTTGAAGCTTTTCTTTGTTCGTTCTTATTTATATGCACTTGTGCCCCTATCAGGGCAGCGGGCACAAAATTTGGCAGTAATTTAAGCGCTATTTTAACATGATGCAAAGCGCTAAAGGGATCACTTTCTTCTAAATCTTTGGCAATAGCTGTATGTAAAATTGCTAATTTGCGGTTTTTTCTTGTTTTTTCCGCCGGCGAATTAGCTATCTGTCTTTGCACAATATTAAGAGCTTTTTGCCATTGTTTTTCTTTAGTTAGCCCCCTAAATAAAGCCTGTTGTGCCCAAACAGAGTTTGGCGCCAAACTAAAGGCCTTAGAAGCAAAATTAAAAGCCGCATCTTCATTATTTTGTGCTTTTGCCTGTTCAAATAATCCATGCAATGCAGCCAAAGAAGTATTAGGATCGGCTATAAGAGCGCGATAATTTTCTCTAGCGCCAGCCATATTGCCAATCATTAAATCCGCGCGCGCCTCAAGTAATTTAGCCGCGTTATTTTGCATTAATTTTTCCTTAGCTAACTTAGCCATTTTTCTAGCCCTTTCTCCATCACCCGAGAGTAGGGCAATATACCCCTCATTTAGCGCCTTTATGCCGCTTTCCTTTTTTCTTTCTTTAGCCAATTGAGCCATTTTTTTAGGGGCATAAATTATTCTTCTAATAATTGCCCACAAAATTATGGAGAGTAAAATTAGCGCAATCAGCGCAATAATAGTTAAACCAACAGAGGGTTGCAGCCTATAGCCAGCAAAATCAATCAGCAAATTGCCTTCAAGAGTAAGAATCCAGCTAATAGCAATAGTTATAGCTAAGGAAAGCGCAATATATATTATTAATCTTCTCACCTTTATTTCCTTAACCTTTTTCTAATTCATTAATAAATTTTTGCGCCTTAGCTAGATTAGCCACCTGTTCGGCAATATTATTACTGATGGGTTTTAGCTCTTTGGGCAATGAATTAAATAATTTTTCCGCGCGCAAAAAATCATTTTTTTCTAAAGCATCTTCTATATTGGCAATTATTGCCTCTAAACTATCCCCCTCAACTTTTCCAATTGGTCTTATTGCCAGAAGTGAGAAAATCTTCTCTTTCAATTTCTGCCCTAAAGTTGCATTTTTATCAATTGGTTTTGCCGCTAATAATTGGGGCACTAACAGGGCAAATTGCTTAGCTATTTCTCTGGGAGGAGAAAAACCGGAGGCGGCATTTTCCAATAAAATATTATCAATATTAATATTGGGGTTGCTGGTCTTTATAGCGGCTAATTCGGCGCTAAAGGGCTGGCCGGAATTTATCGCCCCCTTAAATGCTAAAATATTTAATTCCAACTGGTTGGGAGTTGAGTTAATTATGGTTTCTTTATTGTCAAGTAAGGATAATTGTTCGGCTAATTTTGTATTTTTCTCATTTAATTTTGTAATTTGTTCATTTAGCGCGTCAATTTTTATTTGATTTTCACTATTTACAGCGCGTAAATTATTTATTTCCTCACTCAAAAGCTCTGATTGTTCCCTAAGGAGCGAGATAGAATTTATTATTGCGCTGGCATCGGCGCTATTTGCTCCCGCATCAATAGTTGCAATTTTATCGCTTAAAAATTCTATTTTTTTATTTATATTTGTTAAATCTACCGGTTCTGGCAAATCTTCTTTGGTAAGTAATGTTGAATTTAGCAATAATATTTCTTCATTTATTTTAGTAAGCCTATTTTTTATTGCCTGATTTTGCTCAGCCATATTTTGCTGGGTCTGTTCAACAATTTTTAAGCGTGATTTTATTGCTATTAAATTTTGTGAATTTTCTTCAATAGATTGTGTTAATTTTTTTGTTTGGTTTTCTAGTGCTGCAATATTGGCCGGGCTATTCATAAGATCAGGGGAAGGTTCCTTTTGCGGCCAAAGCCCAATAAGGGCAAGCACAAAGGAAAAAATAATAGCTATAAATGCACCGCAAAAAATGGCAAAAATAATAGGGGGGGAAAAATAAGCCTCTTTCCAATTTTTTATTTTTTTCATAAAGCCATTTGCGCTTTCTTTATTATTCTTTGAGGTCTTATTATTTTTTTTGGCTTTGCTAGCGTTTTTTTGCTTATTATTTTGTTTATTCTCAGCATTTTTGGCCGTTAGATCTATAGTTGGGGGTTTAACAGGTGCGTTCTTTTTTGCCACCATTTTGGGCTCCATAAATTATGCTTTTGCTAGATTTAATCATTGTTTACTAAATGAGCAAGATCCATCATTGCGCTTTCATTTTTTTCTTCAGAAATTAAAATTTTTGCTCCATAGGAGTTTATAAAAATATCGGCTAATTTTTTTGCAATACAGATAAAAATAATATTTGAAAAATTAACCCTTCCACCTACCTGTCTCTTTATTTGTCTTATTTGTTTTAATATAGTCTCTGCCCCTCTTAGTGAATATATATTTATGATGGATGGTTTATTATTTTTTAGAAAATCAGTGATAATTTGCTGCGATTTTTCTATTGGTTGCATTTCGTAAATAATTTGTTCTTCAACAATAATAGCATGGTTTTTCAAAATGGGCTTTATATTTTTCGTTATATTTTTCCCTCGTAAATAAAGAAGGGGGGAGGAGAGATTTTCTTTATGTTCTTTTATTAATTTTAGCAAACTATCAATATCTCCCTTTGCGCTAAAGACCTTTTCAAACCCTTCCTTTTTTGCCTTTTTGGCGCTGATTTTGCCAACAGAATAAATTGGTAAATTTTTTAGTTTATTCATTTGCCCGCTTAACTTTAGGGAAATGATAGCATTTTTACTACTAATTATAATTGCCCCATATTTATCTTCTGGCCTAATGTCTAAAATTTTTTCTTCCCTAATGGGGGAAAGGGCAAAGAGCGGAGCACAAATAATATTAAATCCTTTTTTGCGCCATTTTGCAGCGCTTTTTTCATTTTGCGGGCTGGCTCTGGTAATTAAAATAGGTCTTTTATCATACATATTATTTTTTTATTTGCTCTAGCTTGCTGAGAAGCATTTTTGCTAAATTTTTCCCCAATATTTCTCCTTTTTTGCTGTCTCCCCTAACTTTTCCATCGGCAAAATATTGCAAATTGGGCGAAAAAATCTGTCCATAAATAATTATTTCATTTTTTTCTATTTTAGCAAAACAGGCAATGGGAGTGCGACAAGAGCCATCTATTTCCCGTAAAAAACTTCTTTCCGCATTTACTTCCAAATAGGTTTGTTGATGATTTAGCGGTGCTAAAAGAGAAGCAGTTTTTTTATCATCTTTCCTATATTCAATTCCTATTGCCCCTTGTGCAGGCGCTGGAGGAAATTTTTCTAAATCTAAAATTTCCCTTATTTTATCATCTTTCTTTAGACGTTTCAGACCGGCAAGCGCCAATATGGTTCCATCAGCAATATTATTTTCTAATTTTTTTAATCTAGTTTCAATATTGCCACGAAATTCAACAAATTTAATATCTTTTCTAAAACGTAAAATTTGTGCTCGCCTCCTGATTGAAGAAGTGCCAATAATTGCTCCCTTTGGTAATTGCATAATTGAATTATATTTTAGAGATAAAAAACCGTCCTGAATATTTTCTCTTTTTATGAAAATATCCATTTTCAGCCCATCAGGCAAAGTTGAAACCATATCTTTTGCCGAGTGAACTGCAAAATCTATTTTTCCCTTCAATAGTTCTAATTCTATTTCCTTAGAAAATAGGCCAAATTTATTTTGTTCATTATTATATTTTTTTGTGCTTTCTATCATAGAAAGATTTTGCGTTTGACTTTTATCGCCGCCAGTAGTGATGGTTTTAATGGTTAAATTAATTTTATTTTTGCCATGAATTTTATAAAGCCTACTAGCAACCATTTGCGCTTGAATCAGCGCTAGAGGCGATCCTCTTGTGCCAATTATTAGTTTTGTTTGCAAAATTTTATATCTCCATGTAGGGCATAATAGATTAAATTTGGATTATCATTAGCAATGAGTGAAAGAGCTTGCAAAAGAATTTTAGGAATTGAAACCAGCTGTGATGAAACAGCAGCTGCAATTATTGAACATTATGAATTGGGTAAAGCAAAAATTTTGGCAAATATTGTGCGCACCCAAACTAAAGAACATAGTGAATATGGCGGAGTAGTGCCAGAATTAGCTGCCCGCTCTCATATTATTCATATTGAACAAATTGTAAAAAGGGCATTTAGGCAGGCCGAATTAGGATTACAAAATATTGACCATATTGGAGTAAGCGCAGGGCCGGGTCTTATTGGAGGTTTATTAGTTGGTCTAACTTTTGCCAAAGGCCTTAGCGCGGCTAATAAAAAACCATTTATTGCGATAAATCATCTTGAAGCGCATATATTAAGCGCGCGCATAAATGAAAGGGTGGATTTTCCCTATTTGGTTTTATTGGTTTCGGGTGGGCATAGCCAATTTGTTCTGGTTAAAAATATTGGCTCTTATCAAATATTAGGCACAACAATTGATGATGCGCTTGGAGAGGCATTTGATAAGGTTGGTAAAATGCTTGGTCTTTCCATGCCGGGAGGGCCTATGGTTGAAAAAATGGCTCTTAAGGGAGATGCAAAAAGATTTAATTTTCCCCGCCCGTTACTACGCGAAAAAAATCTTAATTTTTCTTTTTCCGGTCTTAAAACGGCGGTAAGGCTTGCGGCAGAAAAAATTGCTCCGTTAAAGAGGCAAGATATTTATGATATTTGTGCTTCTTTTTCATTGGCAATAAGCGATATTGTCAGTCAGCGCGCCGATAGGGCAATAGTAAAATTTAATGAAATTTTTCCTTCTGTTAAATGTCAATTAGTGGTTGCGGGGGGAGTAGCGGCCAATAAACAAATTGCTAAATCTCTAGCAAAAATTGCAGATTTTAGGGGAGCAAAATTAATAGTGCCGCCAATGGAACTTTGCACCGATAATGGGGCTATGGTTGCTTTTGCTGCTGGTGAAAGAGCGATTTTTGGTATAAGCAATAATTTGGATTTTGCCGCAAAAGCGCGTTGGCCGCTTGATAGTGAAGATATGGTGATAAATTATGGAATTTAAGAAGGTTGGCGTTATAGGGGCAGGAGCTTGGGGCTCTGCTTTGGCGCAGATTTTAGCAATTGCCGATTGTGAGGTTAGCCTTTTTACAAGAACTAAAAGCCATGCTGATGAAATAAATAATAGTCATAAAAATAAAAAATTTCTGGGCGAACAAATATTAAATGAAAAGATAACAGCTCATTATGATAGGAATGAACTAAAAAATGCTAGCCTAATTTTGCTTGTCGTTCCAGCGCAGACAAGCAGAAAGGTTTTGACAGAAATTAAAGCGCAATTTTTAATTAATAAGCCAATAATCTTATGCGCTAAGGGACTAGAAAGAAAAACATTATTGCGCCAAAGCGAAATTGTAAAAGAAATTGCCCCTAAAGCAATTCCCTTTATATTATCAGGGCCTTCTTTTGCAAAAGATGTCGCCGCCGGCTTGCCAAGCGCGCTGACTTTGGCGGGAGAAGAAAGAAACGAAAAATTACTGCAACAAATAGCTAAAACTATCTCTGGACCGAGTTTTAGACTATATATTTCTTTTGACATTATCGGGGTTGAATTGGCAGGCGCATTAAAAAATATTTATGCTCTTGCATGTGGGGCGGTTGAAGGGGCAAATTTGGGTCTTTCGGCCAGATCCGCTCTTATTAGTAGGGCTTATGCAGAAATGGTGCGATTTATTGTTGCAATGGGGGGAGAGAGACAAACTATGGCCAGTTTGGCCGGAATTGGCGATTTAACCCTTAGTTGCACTTCCAGCCAATCAAGAAATTATTATTTTGGTAAAAAATTGGGGCAGGGTAAAAATAAGCAGCAAATATTGAAAAATAGCACAAAATTGGCCGAAGGGGTTATAAGCGCGCCGGTGGCGCAAATTTTGGCAAAAAAATATAAGGTTGAAGCACCACTTATTGAAGCGATAAATATGTTGCTTAATGATGAAGCTAATATAAATGAGCTGGTTACTCGTCTTATGCAACGTTCGCTCAAAAAAGAGGGGGAATAATGTTATTTATTATTGAAGCTATGGATAAAAAGGGCGCACTTGATTTACGCTTAAAAACACGGGAGAAACATCTTCAATATTTGGATAGTTTGGGAGAAAATCTGATTTTGGCCGGACCATTTTTAGACGAAAATGAAAAGCCAAATGGCTCTATGATTATTATCAGGGCTGATAATATATTGGAAGCTAAATCTATAGCCGATAAAGATCCTTATAAACAGGCAGGTCTATTTGCAACTTCTTCTATTAGGGCCTGGCTTTGGGCGATAAATAATGAGAAAGGGATAAAATAATGGCCTATTGGTTATTTAAGTCCGAGCCAAATAGCTGGAGTTGGCAAGATCAGCTGGCAAAGGGGGAAGCGGAAGAATGGGATGGGGTTAGAAATTATGCTGCTCGTAATAATATGCGGAAAATGAAAATTGGCGATTTAGGATTTTTTTATCATTCGGTAAATGAGAAAAAAATTGTCGGTATTGTGCAAATAGTAAGGGAAGCGCACCAGGATTCAACTACAAATGATGAACGCTGGCAATCTGTTGATGTTAAGGCTGTTATATCAATGCCGAGACCGGTTAGCCTAAAGGCAATAAAACAGGAGCCATTATTAAAAAATATGGCTTTGATTAAAAATTCTCGTCTTTCTGTGCAACCAGTAAGTAAAGAGGAATGGCGAATAATTTGTAAAATGGGCAATCTTAATGAACCGCTATAATTACGGGCAAAGTTCAAAATAAATATATTGAAATAACAATTTAGAAATGTTGCAAAAGAATATTAAAAATAGTTTTTTTGCTAAAGTTAGAAAATCTAACTGGCCTGATTATATAAATATTGAAATTGAAAATAAAATTATAAAAGTGCAAATAAGGCCACGTGCAGCAAATAAATATTATCGTCTTTCTATTGGTGCGGGAGCAAAACCGATTTTAAGTGTCCCCCAATTTAGCAATATTAAAGGTGCAAAACAATTTTTAGCAAAACAAAAAATTTGGCTTAGTGCGCGATTAAAAGAGCACCCCAAACCTATTCCCTTTATTGATGGAGAAATTATCCCGCTACGGGGGATTGAACATAAAATTATTGGCGTAAATAATTTGCGCGGAATAATAAAAATTATTATAAAAGATAATAAGCCAGCCCTTTTAGTGCCTGGCGGTAAGGATTTTATGGCTAAACGATTGGAAAATTGGCTAAAAAAACAGGCCAAAATAGATATTGCAAGACAGGTTAAAATTCATTGCAATAATCTTAATGTAACAGCAAAATCAATTTCCATTCGTTCACAATCAAGTCGGTGGGGTTCTTGCTCCAGTTCGGGAAGGTTAAATTTTAATTGGCGTCTTATTATGGCACCAGTTTTTGTGCTGGATTATGTTGCAGCGCACGAAGTTGCCCATTTATTAGAAATGAATCATTCCAAAGCATTTTGGGATAATGTGAAAAAAACTTTGCCTAATATGCAAAAAGGCAAAATTTGGTTAAAAGAAAATGGGCAAAAATTAATGGCCTATAATATTTAGCAAAATAAATTTAATATTGACCGCCATTAATAGTGCGGCTACCAAGTAAACCCAAAGGGGAGAAGATGAAAATTAAACCGCGAGCAAATTCTTATTCTTACGAAGACCTGCTGGCAAGCGGGCGGGGTGAATTATTCGGGAAGGGATTTGCGCAATTGCCTGCCCCACCAATGTTAATGTTTGATAGAATAACCAACATAACAGCAGATGGCGGCAAATATGGAAAAGGGCAAATAAAGGCTGAATTAGATCTAAAGCCGGATCTTTGGTTTTTTCAATGTCATTTTATTGGCGATCCGGTCATGCCCGGCTGTTTGGGGCTTGATGCTATGTGGCAGATGGTAGGTTTTTTTCTTTGTTGGTCGGGCTCTCCCGGCAAGGGCAGGGCATTGGGTGGTGAAATTAAATTTACTGGACAAGCAACGGCAGATAAAAAATTATTGGAATTTGAGGTTGATATAAAAAAACATATGAAAAAGCCACTACCATTTGGCGTAGCTGATGCGATAATGAAAGCGGATGGGGAAATAATTTATACTGCAAAAAATTTGCGAGTTGGCTTGTTGCCAGACGAATAATATATTTGGAGAACAAGATGCGGCGAGTAGTTGTTAGCGGAATGGGTATTATATCATCAATTGGGAATAATATTGATGAGGTTTTGGACAGTCTGAAAAATGCTAAATCTGGAATTAGTAAAGCGCCAGAATATGAAAAATACGGATTTAGATCACAAATTCATGGTGCGCCAAAATTAGATCCGTTTGAAGTTTTAGATAGACGCATCACCCGCTTTATGGCCAAAGGCTCGGCCTGGAATTATATTGCCATTTTAGAAGCAATTAAACATGCTGGCTTAGAAGAAAAAGATTATCGCGCTAATGAAAGAGTTGGCATTATTATGGGTTCGGGCGGCCCTTCAACTAAGGATGTGGTCAGAGCAGCACAAATTACGCAAGAAAAGGGGCCAAGAAGAATAGGGCCAACCATTGTGCCAAAAGCTATGAGTTCAACGGCGAGTGCAACTTTAGCAACTTCGCTTGGAATTCACGGAATTAATTATTCTATTTCTTCGGCTTGCGCTACATCAAAACATTGTATTGGTAATGCTTATGAGCAGATTATGTGGGGTAAGCAGGATCTGATTTTTGCTGGCGGCAGCGAAGATTTACATTGGAGCATGTCTAATATTTTTGATGCTATGGGGGCGATGAGTTCTAATTTTAATGATAAACCAGAAACCGCTTCGCGCGCTTATGATAAAAATCGTGATGGTTTTGTTATTGCCGGCGGGGCTGGGGTTTTAGTGCTTGAGGAATTAGAACATGCTAAGGCAAGAGGAGCGAAAATATATGCAGAAATTATTGGTTATGGGGCAACTTCTGATGGTGTTGATATGGTTGCTCCATCTGGCGAAGGGGCAGTTCGCTGTATGCGTCAGGCCCTAGCAACAGTAAAAATGCCAATTGATTATATTAATCCGCATGCGACTTCTACTCCAATAGGGGACATAAAGGAAATTGAGGCAATAAGGGAAGTATTTGGTAATGAGGATAAATGCCCCCCCTTATCGGCAACCAAGTCGCTCACTGGACATTCGCTCGGGGCAACGGGGGTTTGGGAAGCTATTTTCTCAATTCTTATGATGAACCATAATTTTATGTGTAAGAGCGCTAATATTTTTGATCTTGATCCGGAATTTGCCGATATGCCGATTTTGCGTGAAAGGGTGGATAATGTTTCACTTGGCTGTGTTTTATCAAATTCATTTGGGTTTGGCGGGACAAATGCCACCTTAATATTTAAGCACCCTGACGCTTAAAATAGATCGCCCCAAGAAAATTCATATTGCATTGCTTAGCGGTATAAATATTGGCGGTAAAAATAAAATCTTGATGAAGGAGCTGATAATTTTACTTGGTCAAGTGTGAAGAATTTTTAACATATTAATATTCGCAGAAGTCAGAAATCAGAAGTTTAGAAAATGCTAAAGCATGTCGCGTTCACTTGCATTCACTTAACATGCTTTATCTTTTTGTTTTGTGCCAAAGTCTTTTATCCCAAAACCGGTGCCCACTTTTGGGAGATATGCTATAGTTTCAATTTGTGTGGGGACGCGTGACGAGGACGGGGTCAACTCTCTCACCCCCTCGCTGCCACACACGCGCGTATCAACCAGTCAGCACCAACCAAACCAAAATCACACGGCAAAACGGCTAGTCAAAATAAATTGATGTAAAATATGAAACGCCTAAGAATTATATTCTCTAATTCTCTTTTCTAAGAGGTCGCTCAAATATTCCCCCAACGGGCTATTTTCAAATTCTTCGCCCATATTACTGGCTAAAATATCATCAAGTGACCCATCTGCCAGAATATTATGAACGAGATTATCTTCCATTATCTCATCTTCATCATTATTACTTCCGACCCGAGCAACACCCTCCTGCCCCTTAACAGAATCTTGCTCAATATTGGCCAAAGCCGAGTTCCGCCCAGTTACTACAGCAACCCTACTTTCAGCTCCGTTACGCCCGCCTGCTTCTGTCCCAATTCCCTTCTGCCTGTCTCCTTTGGCTCCGCTTAAAGCCTCTTGAAACCGACCTTTTTTACTTTCTGTAACATCCGCTGCTTGAGTTCCTGGATTAACTCCATTAACTGGAAAAGCCATCTCATTCTCCTCAGCCGCCCCTAAGCTAACAAAATTAAGGGGGGTAATAAATCCGTATTTCTGGTTAAAATATCATATTTGCCCCCAATATAGGGCTATTTTGATAATTTGTCCAGAAATTTAGCACGTAAAATAAGCGAAAGGTTAAAATTAAACTTAGTTTAGTTAAAGTGCAAAAGCCATAATCAAATATCGCTGCGAATAATTATTATTTCAATCCACAACAAATCATTTATTTATAGCTTTTCCTGCCAGAATGAACCATAATACTATTAAACTAAATATCATAAATAAGCAAATGACAAGTTCAACTCAAAGAAGAGAATATTCCGGAATAGCAATATTAAAAAAAGCCTATAGACCATTCTTTTTTGGCGCGGCTATTTGGGCGCTTATTTCTATTTTTTTATGGATTTTATTGCTCACAGGCACAATTATTTTACCAAGCGCCTTTCCTCCTTCCATTTGGCATATGCATGAAATGTTATTTGGATATACGGGAGCGGTTATTGGCGGATTTTTATTAACCGCCATTCCCAATTGGACAGGGCGATTGCCCATTGCTGGTTTAAGGCTATTATTTCTTTTTAGCCTTTGGCTAGTGGGAAGAATAATAATATTATTATCTGAAAATATTAATCCGTTTCTAGTGATGTTTGCCGATCTGGCATTTTTCTTCTTATTATTATTTGCTATTTTCAAAGAAATTATTATTGGCAAAAATTGGCGAAATTTGCGCGTCATAGCGGTATTTTTTATCTTTAGTTTGAGTAATATATTCTTTCATCTTGAATTTATTTTTACTGGCGATGTGCAATATTCTTCACCCTTAGCTTTGGCAATGATTATTATTTTAATTATGCTGATTGGAGGCAGAATAATTCCCAGTTTTACCCGAAATTGGATGATGCGCTTTGCAAAGGCAAAATTGCCAACGCCATTTAACCAATTTGACAGTTTAACAATGATTATCTCCATCATTGCCCTATTTTGCTTTGTGTTTATTTCTGACAATATTATATCCAACCTGCTTTTAATAATTGCCGCTATTTTCAACTTTGTCAGGCTGTCACGTTGGGCAGGAATATATACAATTAAAGAACCAATGGTCTTTATTTTGCACATTGGCTATTTATTTATTCCTTTGGGTTTTTTATTCATTGGCCTTAATGGAATTTTTCCTGATATTTTTTCGGGTAGCGGCGCTATTCATCTATTAAGCGCAGGCGCTATTGGAGTAATGACAATCGCCATGATGACAAGGGTTAGCCTGGCTCATGGCGGGCAAAGGCCAGAGGCTGACAATATAATTGTGCTGATTTATTTAACCTTAATTATTAGTGTAATTATGCGAATATTTGCAGATATTATCGTCTCTATCAGTTTTTTACTACATATTAGCGCAACTTTTTGGATTATTTCCTTTGGCCTATTTATTATTCGTTATTTTAAGGTTCTAACCAGATAAGTTTGATTTTAATTTTTCCAATTTTTGCCGAAAATCACCTGAAATTGGGCGAGTTAATCCCTCTTTATAAGCCTCTAAAATTAACTCATTACTGTGTTTTTCAATAGTTTCCTCTAATTGTTTTAACATCTCTTCCCCTTTAAGACCGGCCTTAATGGGGGGGAGAAATTTGGCCGTTGCTACTCCAGGCCAGAGCACTAATGCATTTCGCCCCCAAAATAGGCCTGAATTTAGTGCCACCGGCACAACGGGAACGTTTAATTCCTGATAAATTTTGGCAATGCCAAAACGATAATTGGTTTCTGCCAGAGGGGCTTTTCTTGTTCCTTCTGGAAAAATGACAATTTTACACCCTCTTTTTATCGCCCTTTTTGCTTCAATAATCATATCGGGAATAGCCTCTGATCCCTTGCTTCTATCAATGGGAATTGTATCAAAATCGCGAGCAGCCCATCCAAAAAAGGGAATATTTAATAATTGTTTTTTTGCTATAAATGATGGGCGGCCAATTAGGGGAAAAATGGCGAAAATATCCCAGTCTGACTGGTGTTTTGCACCAATAATACAGCCAGTTTTTGGAATATTTTCAACGCCAATAATTTTAGTGCGAATACCAACAATATAGCGCAGCAAAAAAAGGGTAGAAAAACCCCAATATTTGGCCAAAGCCCAACCAAATTCATAACGCCCTCTTTTTTTGAATAGGGCAATTGTTCCTAAAAAAATGGCTAAAATAATCGTATTTAGAAAAAATAAAAAATAAAATATAATTGAGCGAATGGCCTGTAAAATCATCTCGCGCCCCTACCAGATAATTTGCGATAAAAATCTTCTTACTGTTATACGCGAAGTAATGGCAGTCAGGCCAGCAATGATTGGCGCTAATAATAAAATTGCAATAATACCATCTATTCCAAGTGAAAAAGTGCCAAATAATATTGATAATTGTTCAGTTGGAATGTCAGGAAAAATATTAGAGCTCAACATGCCTAAAATAGTAAAGAAAATTATTGCTAAAATAGAGCCAATAATAGCTCCCCTAAAACCAATTTTTAAGAATCTACTCTGAAATTCACCGGCAATAAATCTGTTTGAAGCGCCGATAAAATGCAATACATCAACAATCTCCCTATTTTGTGCCATTGTGCCGCGAGTTGCAAAAATTATTGCCAAACTTGTTGCCAGAAGAATTAGAGCCAGGCCTATAATTCCTGTAAAAACTATTGTTCCTGCCATTGAATTTAGTTTTGTACGCCAGGCATCATGTAAATCTAATGAAGCCCCTTTGATAATTTTTAGCTCTGACTTTAATTTTTCCAAATCAGCATTTAGCGGGTCAGACAATTTAACAATAACCAAACGCGGAATATTAAGTTCGGTCAAATCAAGATCTTCACCAAGCCATGGCTTAAGTAATTCTTCACTTTCTTCAATTGTTAAAGCGCGAGCGCTGGCTACTCCCTTTGTCGCCTCAGCAATAGATTCGGCAAGACGCAAATTTGCATCCATCATTTCCCCTTCAACTGGTCTTATTTGAATTGTGACCTCACGCCCAACATCATGTGACCAGGCAATAGCTGATTTTTGTATTAGAATAACCGCGCCAAGCGTTATTGAAGAAAGAAATGTCATAATGGCAATAAGTAAAACTAAAGTTCGCCCCGAAATTGATTGAGCCGGAACTATAGGGGCGGGCTTATTAGTTTCTTTGGTAAAATCAGCCATTTATCAGCTCTCCATTTTCGCTCAATTGCAAATGTGGATAAGAAAATTTTTCAATCATATTTAATTCATGTGTGGCGATTATTATTGTTGTTCCCATTCGGTTTAATTCAGCAAATAAATGTAATAATCTTTCTGATAAAACCGGATCCACATTGCCCGTAGGTTCATCAGCCAATAAAATTTGCGGTCTGGCTATAACTGCACGCGCAATTGCCGCCCTTTGTTTTTCTCCCCCCGATAATAGAGGGGGGTGGGCGTCCATTTTTTTACCCAAACCAACCCAATCAAGCAATTCAATAACATTTTCCTTATATTCATCTTCACTTTGTCCCAAAACTCTGAGGGGAAGGGCAACATTTTCAAATGTATTAAGATGATCTAACAATCTAAATTCCTGAAAAACAATGCCAATATGACGGCGTAATTCTAGCAATCTTTCACGCTTAAGCGTAGCAACATCTTCACCAAACATGGTCATTTCACCGCTTGTCGGTTTTAGCGATAATAATAATAGTCTTAAAAGCGAGGTTTTACCCGCTCCTGAGGGGCCAGTGAGAAAATGAAATGAGCCGGGCTTTATTGAAAAACTGATATTTTTTAATATTTCAGGCCCATCACCATATCTTAATCCAACATTAGAAAATTTTATCACGCCTAACCTTTCCGAATCACTTTTTTCCATTTTAGCAAGGATAAGGCTAAAAAGGGAATTTAGAGAAATAATTAAATTCTATTATAAAATAGAGTAAAATGTTTGAGGAGTTTTAACCAACTGAGGCTAATATTGCAAAAATTTAACAATTTTTGATAAAATGATTATTACCTGCCCAAATTGCAATACTAATTATCAAATTGCACAAAGTGCCATTGGCGCTGAGGGGAGAAAAGTTGTCTGCGCAAATTGTCACCAACAATGGCGAGCGAAAATTAATGCGCAAAAAATAGCTAATAAACAATCTGACAAACAAGAAAAATCCAGTAAACAAAATATTTCTAAAACAGTAAATGATAAAATTTTCTCCAGCGAAGAAGAATTAGAATTGGATAAAGAATTTGCCAAACAGGAGCAAATTGAAAAACAATTAAAAATTGAGCGAGAGATAAAGCCAGAAAAAAACTATAATAAAGAGCAACAAGATAAGGGGCAGGAAGTTAATAAAGATAATGATAGCGGAGCTATTGAAGAACAAAAGAATGAACAAAATTTTGGATTGGACGATAGGCTAAACGTTAAGAACAAAAAAACATTAAATAAGCAAAGGCAAAAAACAGTCAGAAATTCGCCTACATCTAGAATTAAGCAGCATTTAAGAATTTGGCTATCTATTTTAATAATTATATTATTATCGGTTGGAATTTTCCTACGCGATATTATTGTAGAAATTTTCCCACAATTTGCCAAAATTTATACGACGGTCGGCTTAGAGGTAAATTTGGTAGGGCTTGAATTTCTAGATGTGCAAACCATTAATGTAATAGATGATGGAGTTGAAAAATTACTGCTAAAGGCGAAAATAGTAAATATTACCAATAATATTATATCAGTGCCTCCGATAATTATTGAAATAATTGATGATGGAGGAAATTCTCTTATACATTGGAATGTTGCGCCAATGGTGAAAAATCTTAAGCCCAGAGAAATATTAGATTTTGAAACTCGCCTAGAGGCAGTTCCAAAAACAGCAACAAATGTAAAATTAACCTTCGCCAAAGAGACAAAATAGCAAAGGAAGAAAATGGCACGTATTTTAGTAGCAGAAGATGATAATAATGTCCGCGCCTTTATTGTTAGAGCTTTGCAATTAAAGGGGCATGAAATTTTTGCCGCAGAAGATGGCGGTTTAGCCGAAGAAATTCTTGCTCGAGAAAAGGGAGAATTTGATTTACTTCTTTCAGATATTAAAATGCCTATTATGGACGGAATAGGGCTTTCTTTACTAGTGGGGGCACAATATCCCAATATTACAATTCTTCTTATGACAGCCTTTGCCGATCAGCGCGAAAGGGCTAGCGGTTTAGAAAGCCTGATATATGACGTAATTACAAAACCATTTAATCTGGCTATGTTGTTGGAAAAGGTTGAAGATGCGTTAAATAACAAGCCCGCACAAATTATACCGCTGGCCAAAAGGGGAATAGAGCAAATTTAACGAGATTATTTCCCCCTATAATATTCATAATGATAGTAACCAACGCAAAGCAAGGCTAATCCAAATATAGAATATAATATTTGCTACATAGTCAGATCAATAGCACCCACCTCACACCAGCGCTAAAAGCCGGTAGGAGGAGCTTCTCATAAACAGCACCACACCCAACGGCTTATCTTATGATATGAGTTGTCATGCTGAGAGATAAATTTTAGCGGCGGCCAGAAATATCTAAACCACCTTCTTGTTGGATGCGCTTACGGGCTAATTTGCGCGCACGCCTAATAGCCTCAGCCTTTTGCCGCGCTCGTTTTTCTGATGGTTTTTCATAATGAGTGCGTAGTTTCATTTCCCGAAACACACCCTCTCGTTGCAATTTTTTCTTTAATGCGCGAAGCGCCTGATCAACATTATTATCGCGAACTGTTACTTGCAAAGGTCACTCACCCTTTCAAAAATTAAATTAACGCAGCAAATCCTAAAATCTGTCTCAAATATTGTAAATAGCTACCAAAACACCGCGTAAATAGCCACCAAAATCCGCCGCCAGCTAGCTTTAGCCAGCCACCGCCCGCGCTCCCTAGCAAACTAAAACTCATTTGTCCAGAAAAAGGTGAGATTTTTGCCTGATTTTGCGGTTAAATATTGTTTTTTGCAAATTGAATATGATTTAGATGCCCCATTTTTCTGCCAGAGCGAATTTCTGTCTTGCCGTAAAAATCAGCATTTGTTCCTGATTGTAATTTTTTGTGCGCGTCAATAATTTCTTTTCCCAACAAATTCTCCATTCTAACATCAGCAAAACGTGTGGGATCGCCCAATGGCCAATTAGCAATCGCCCTTATATGTTGCTCAAACTGATTAATTGCACAAACTGCCTTCGTCCAGTGACCAGAATTATGCACGCGCGGCGCTATTTCATTTACAATGAGTATTTCATCTCCATCTTGATTAACAACAAAAAACTCTATTCCCATTACCCCAACATAATCCAGAGCTCCAACAATTTCATGCGCAATTCTGGTAGCTTTTTTTGCACTTAATGGAGAAATATTTGCCGGCACAATGCTGGTTTTTAATATATGATTTTCGTGTAAATTTTCGCTAACATCATATTCTCTAACCTGCCCGCGCTTATTTCTGGCAATAATTATAGATATTTCGCGCACAAATGGAATAAATTGCTCTGCAATTAAAACTGAACCAGATAATTGGTTAAAATATTTCTCAATTTCTCTTTCTTCTCTGATTATTCTCTGCCCCTTGCCATCATAACCCATGCGGGTGGTTTTTAGAACTAGGGGTAAGCCAATATTGTCCTTTGCTTTTTGTAAATCGGTTAAATTCTCTATCCTTTGATATTTTGCCACTTTTATATTTTTGCTGGCTAAGAACTGCTTTTCTTTAAGACGATCTTGTGTGATGCTAAGCGCAAAGGAAGAGGGAGCAAGCGGCTTTATTTTTTCAAGAAATTTAATTGAATTTAGCGGTAAATTTTCAAATTCATAGGTAATAATATCACAATGATTGGCAAAATTCTTTAGGGAATCTTTATCATCATAGGAAGCGATAAATTGTAATGGGGTAACATCGAAAGCCGGACCATCTTTATCAGGACAAAAAATAGCAACCTTAAAACCAAGCTGATAAGCGCTTAAAGCGAGCATTTTCCCAAGTTGCCCTGCGCCAATAATACCAATAGTTGCGCCCTGTTCTAATATATTGTTTTTATTATTCATTACTTACTCATCCGTTGGGAATTTGGCGACCATCCTTGTCTGTGCCTCTCTAAAATTAGCCAAATTTTCTCTTATCTTATCATTATTAAGTGCTAAAATGGCAGCGGCTAAAAGGGCTGCATTCTTTGCCCCCGCCTCCCCTATTGCCAATGTTCCAACAGGAATGCCTGCTGGCATTTGCACAATAGATAATAGGCTATCTTTGCCCCTTAGTGCCTTTGATTCTATCGGCACGCCAAAAACCGGCAAGGGCGAAAGAGCTGCGACCATACCGGGTAAATGCGCTGCTCCTCCTGCACCGGCAATAATAATTTGAAAACCTTTTTTTTGGGCATTTTTGGCAAATTCATAAAGTCGCTCTGGCGTTCTGTGCGCAGAAATAATCCGCGCTTCATATTCTATTTTCAATTCATCAAGAATATTTGCCGCCTTAGACATGGTCGGCCAGTCCGATTGCGAACCCATAATAATAGCTATTGGAGGAGAAAGAGACATTTTATCCTAAGAGAATTGTTATAATAATTATGAATATATAGATTAAGCGATAATTTCGGGTAATAATATTTTTTCCAGCTCAATTATTCTGTCTTTTATTGCTAATTTTCGTTTTTTTATACGTTGTATCATCATTCTGTCTGCCTTTGGAACATTTTCCAATAGCCGAATCGTCTCCTTTAGGTCTGCATGTTCCTGCCGTTTTGTAGCCAGCTCCAAACCTAATTTTACCCTTTGCTCTTCGCTCAATGGTAGCATAAATTACCCCACTTCACTTATATAGGGTTCATGATAACATATTTTTTAACAATTTGCACTGCAAAAGGGAAGAATTTATTTTTACTATCGACAAAATATATATTTATATGAAATCATAGAGGTTGTTCATCAAAAAAGGAGCAATTATGTCAAGAGAAAATCATATAGCTGCGCTAAAAAGGCGGCATCGCGAACTTGAAATAAAATTACAAAAAGAACTATCCTATCCTTCACTTGATGAAGATAAAATTAGCAGATTAAAAAAACAAAAACTGGAAATTAAAGATATGCTGGCAAAAGAAGAATCTAGCGCCGCCTAATTTCGTTATTATCAAGGTCACGAACGATCGTGACCTTTATTTCTATATTATTTGCTCAAAAGTGAATAGCGAGCATAACTCTTAGCAAGCAAAATAAAGGAAGCGCTATTTATTCATTTCATAAATCGCATTTAACGCCAAATCTAAGGTTAAAATTTGCTGATAATTGTCAGCAAATTTATCCAGCCCTGATAATAATCACACCAGAACAAAGCCACTAGCCAGCATAAATAAATTATACATTATTTATACGCTAATAAATTGTAATTTACGTACAAAATATAATATATTCTGATTCCATATTGCCGCATTTTTATCCTAATTCTATCTTATGTGGAGACTGAAAGTTACTAAAATCACCGAGTTAAGCGGAAAATTATAATGATAAAATATTTAGGCCTAACTTTTTTATTTTCTTTTCTCATTGCTCTTGTCCCAGTCAATGCTGGCGAACATTCGGCTAGTGAAGATTTGCTAAGTGAAGAAGAAATAAAATTAATAAGTGAAATAAGCGAATATAATAGTTCAATAAAAACTATGGTTGGGCGTTTTTTACAAATTGATACAAATGGTAATAGGGTTGAGGGAGTATTTTATCTTGATAGGCCAAACAAAATTCGTTTTCGCTATGCCCCCCCATCACGAGAAGAAATTATTTCCGTTGGGCGCGGTTTTTATGTGATAGATAGGGAGGAAGAGACAAAATATGCCTATCCACAAGACCAGATTCCGCTGCGCATTTTCTTAGAAGAAAAAATAAATTTGCTCGAAGCAAATATTGTTGATGTCGTTTCCACAACAGATTTTATTTCAATTTCCATTACTGATGAAACACAAATTGGCACTGTTGAGGTAGCACTTATTTTTGATATTTTAACAAAAGATCTAAAACAATGGACACTCACCGAGCCAAGCGGAGCACAATTAACATTTTCTCTATATGATGTGCGAAAAAATCTGGAAATTCCAAAATCTTACTTTTATATTCCAGCGCAATATAAATCTAAAAATCAATAGGCTATAAATGTCTCTCATTGTCGCAAGCTGGAATATTAATTCTATTCGTTTACGTAAAAATCTGGTAGCAAAATTTTTGCAAGAATATTCTCCTTCAATTTTGGCCTTGCAAGAAATTAAATGCACAAATGATCAGTTCCCAAATAGTTTTTTTACCGATCTTGGCTATCAATATCAAGCGGTAAATGGGCAAAAATCTTATCATGGTGTAGCTTTAGTTTCGCGTTTGCCACTTAGAAATATTCAGAGTAAAATTTTGGGGAAAATTGATCAATCTCGCCATATAAGTGCTATTTTTAATTTTGCCGGCAGGGAAATAAATTTTCACAATTTTTATATTCCCGCTGGAGGAGATGAGGCCGATCCGGATGTAAATCCGAAATTTGCGCATAAATTAGATTATTATGCCGAAATGCAAAATTGGTTTGATAATAATCATTTTAGGAAAAATCAAATAATAGTGGGTGACTTTAACATAGCGCCACATGAAAATGATGTCTGGAGCCATAAGCAATTATTAAAAGTGGTAAGCCATACGCCAATTGAAATTGAATTGCTTAATAGGCTAAGAGATAGGGGAGAGTGGGTCGATATTATCCGTAAAATAATACCAGAGAGTGAAAAACTTTATTCATGGTGGTCTTATCGCGCCAGAGATTGGGATAAGTCCGATAGGGGCAGGCGTTTAGATCATATTTGGGCTAGCAAAGATATTGCTAAATTGGCAAAAAATGCCTTTATTTTAAGAAAAGCGCGCGCCTGGCAGGATAAACCCTCAGACCATGTTCCAATATTAGCAGAATTTGCATAAATTAGTCCTCCGTGAAGAATTTTTAACATATTGATATTTTTGCGACCTCCGACTTCTGATTTCCGCCCTCTGAGCGATAAGTCTTCACAGCCGATAAATTATTTTATCACTCATTTATTTTTCTTAATTTATCAAATGAGCGTAGATAATTTTCAAGATTTTTTTCAATTCTTTTCGCCATTTTTTCTGCCAATTGAGGATATTGACGCAATAATTTGAAAAAGGCCTTATTGGGAATAAATAAAAGTTCAGATTTTTCGCTGGAAATAATTAGAGAATTAATTGCTTTGTTTAATAAAAGACTTTTTTCGCCAATAAGAGTATTTGGCGTGCTGACAAAATAAGATTTATTTTCTATTTCATTCTCGCTACTTATAATGAGGGTGCCCCTGATTAGAATAAATGCCCCTTCAACCCTTTTATCCTTTGCAACAATTACCTCTCTTGGCGCATAAATTTGCATTTCACTGGCAAATGCCAATAGGCGCAATTGCTCATCATTAAAGGCAGAAAAAAAATCCACCCCTCTGATTATTGAAATAATTTTTTCCAACGCCATCTTTTCTAAATAGCCCCCAAATATATATGTCTTTATCAACTTAACTTTACTATAATGTCAATAAAGCCATATTAAATTTTAAGGGACAAGGCGATATCCACCCTCTTCTGTGACAAGTAGGCGCACATTTGTTGGATCACGCTCTATTTTTTGTCGCAAACGATAAATATGGGTTTCAAGCGTGTGGGTTGTAACGCGATTATTATATCCCCAAACTTCTTTTAATAATATATCGCGTGATATTGTATTATGACCAGCTCGATAAAGAAATTTCAAAATTGCAGTTTCCTTATCAGTTAGTCTGATTTTTTCTCCCTCCTTTGTTTCTAATAATTTTGCCGAAGGATGAAAACTATATGGGCCAATATTAAATCTGACATCTTCGCTTTGATCAAATTGTCTTAAGGCCGCCCGCACCCTGGCCAGCAACACGGAAAATCTAAATGGCTTAGTTACATAGTCATTCGCTCCCGCATCAAGACCCATAATTTCATCTGATTCGCTATCATGCCCGGTTAATAAAATTATTGGCGTATTAATTCCCTCGCGGCGCATTATTTTTACAGCCTCACGCCCATCCATATCGGGCAGTCCCACATCCAAAATCAACAAATCAAAATGTTCGTCCTTGACCATATTAAGCGCCTCTGTTGCGCTTTGTGCCGTTAGAACTTCAAAATCCTTATAGAAGTGGAACTGTTCGGATAGATTTTCTCTTAGATCTTCTTCATCATCAATAACTAATATTTTACGCTTATTCATTTTTCCCTAACCCGCATAAATTCATATATTTATGCTAATTTATTCCGATAATTTATTCATAAAGTGCAAAATAAATTCTTCCAATCAAATAATAGTGAGGATAATATTAGCGAGACCCAAATAGAGCCGTTCCGACCCTAATATGGGTTGCTCCCAACAAAATTGCTTCCTCAAAATCATTGCTCATTCCCATAGATAAATATTTAACCTCAGCTTCCTTTGCCAATTGAGCCAATTTGGCAAAATATGGTCCACTAGCTTCATTTAGCGGTGCAATGGCCATTAGTCCAATTATATTAATAGCAAAATCTGTGCGACATTTTTGCACAAATTCAACCGCCCTACTTGGTTCAACCCCAGATTTTTGCTGCTCCTGACCAATATTAACCTGCACAAAGCAGGGGATATTTTTCCCTTGTTTATCCATTTCCAAACGTAATTTTTTGGCTAATTTTTCCCTATCAACCGTTTCTATTATGTCAAATATTTTAACCGCGTCGCGCACTTTGTTGGTTTGTAATGGTCCAATAAGGTGTAATTTTATATCGCTATATTTTTCCTTCAATTTTGGCCATTTTCTTTTTGCCTCCTGCACGCGATTTTCACCAAAAACCCTGTGCCCCTCTTTGAGAAGCGGAATTATTTTATCTTCTTCAAAATTTTTACTAACCGCGATAAGTTCAACTTCTTCTTTTTTTTCATTATAAAGATTTACCCTATTGCTTGCCTTGATAATTTTTGTTCTTATCGCAGATAATCGCTCTTTTATACTTGATTTATGTTCAATCATTTTGCACTTTCCAATAATATATTTTAGTTGTTGATAGGATAAAATAATTTATACCTTATTCATAAGGGCAAATCATTAGGGATTATTTCAAAGTGAATAATAATTTTGAGCGTTACAATCCGCGCGAAAAAGAGCCATATTGGCAAAAAATTTGGCAGGAGAGAAAAACTTTTCAAACTGCTAATGATGAGAAGCGGGAAAAATATTATATATTGGAAATGTTTCCCTACCCTTCGGGGCGAATACATATGGGGCATATATTAAATTACACGCTTGGCGATGTAATAGCGCGCTATCAAAGGGCAAAGGGAAAAAATGTTCTTCATCCTATGGGCTGGGACGCTTTTGGCTTGCCGGCAGAAAATGCTGCTATGAAAAATAAAATCCATCCGCGCGAATGGACATATAAAAATATAGATCATATGCGATCCCAACTCAAATCACTAGGCTTAACCATTGATTGGGATAGGGAATTTGCCACTTGTGATGAAGATTATTATCACATGCAGCAAATTTTATTTTTAGATATGTTAGAGGCCGATCTTGTTTATCGGCGTAAATCTAAGGTTAATTGGGATCCGATTGATAAAACTGTTCTGGCTAATGAACAGGTTATTGATGGTCGTGCCTGGCGTTCAGGGGCAATTGTTGAGCAGAAAGAATTAGAACAATGGGCTTTTAGAATTAAGAATTTTGCGCAAGATTTGCTTGAGGGGCTGGATAAGCTAGAAAAATGGCCAGAAAAAGTGCGATTAATGCAACGTAACTGGATTGGCCGCTCTGAGGGTTTGCGTATTTTGTTTGAAATTGTCGCAAATGATGAAATTAAACAAAAAACTATTGAGGTTTTTACTACTAGGGCAGATACTATTTTTGGCGCCAGCTTTTTAGCTATTTCCCCAGATCATCCCTTAACTAAAATATTAATGCAAAATAATCAGGAATTAAGCGAATTTGTAATAGAGTGCAAAAAATTAGGCACTGCAACCGAAGATATTGAAAAGGCTGAAAAACGCGGATTTCATACTGGTATTGAGGTAAAACACCCCCTGATTAGGGGTAGGAATATTCCCATTTATGTGGCTAATTTTGTGCTTATGGATTATGGCACGGGGGCGATTTTTGGCTGTCCCGCTCACGATCAGCGCGATCTTGATTTTGCTAATAAATATAATCTTTCAGTAATACCGGTTATTTTACCCCCAGACGAAAGTGAAGAAAATTTCAAAATTACAGATAAAGCCTATATAGGGCCTGGCACGCTTTATAATTCTGATTTTCTAAATGGGTTAACTATTGAGGAAGCAAAAGAAAAAATTTCTAATGAACTAGAATCCCGTGCAATTGATGGAAAAGCACAAGGAACAAGAGAAATAAACTATCGTCTTAGGGATTGGGGAATTTCTCGTCAGCGTTATTGGGGCTGTCCCATTCCGGTAATTCATTGCGATCAATGCGGGATTGTTCCTGTGCCAAAGGAGCAATTGCCTGTTAAATTGCCGTTAGATGTAACATTTGATAAGCCTGGCAATCCGCTTGATCATCATAAAAGCTGGAAAAATGTAACTTGTCCTGATTGCGGGTTTGCGGCTTTACGCGAAACAGATACAATGGATACATTTGTTGACAGTTCATGGTATTTTGCCCGCTTTATTTCGCCAAAGGAAAAAACCCCCACAAATAAGAAATTATGCAAAGAATGGCTGCCGGTAGATCAATATATTGGCGGTATAGAGCACGCTATTTTACATTTGCTTTATTCACGTTTTTTTACTCGTGCCATGAAAATAACAGGCCATCTTGATTTAGAAGAACCATTTGACGCTATGTTCAATCAGGGCATGGTAACGCATGAAACCTATCAGGATAAAGAAGGAAATTGGCTTTCACCCGAGCAAGTTGAAATAAAGACTATTAATGGGAAAAGAGAGGCTTTTTCTTTGGAAACAGGGGAAAAAGTAAAAATCGGTGCGGTTGAAAAAATTTCCAAGTCAAAAAATAATGGTGTTGACCCGGATAAAATATTAAAAACCAACGGTGCTGACGCTACTCGCTGGTTTATGCTTTCAGATAGTCCTCCAGAGCGCGATGTGGAATGGTCGGAAGCTGGAATTGACAGCGCTAATCGTTTTTTACAGCGTGTTTGGAAATTAGTCTGGCAAGCCAGCACAATCAAAGAGCGGCCAATTGAGAAGGTTGAAACAGATTCCGAACAAATAAGACAATTTAGGAAATTAGTTCATAGAACCGCCCACCAAGTTAGTATTGAAATTGAAACTATTCATTTTAATCGTGCGGTGGCGCAGATTTATGAATTAATTAATGGGTTGAGCAAATTTATTACTATTGTGGAAAAACATCCATCTGCCTCATATATTGCTGCTTTAGATGAATTTATTGAATATTTAATCTTGATTATTGCTCCCTTTACCCCCCATTTGGCCGAGAGCTGCTGGCAAATTTTAGGAAAAACCGGCTTAGTAAGCGAGGCTTCTTGGCCTAAAGTTGACCAAAATCTTTTAATAGAAGAAAATATCATTATGCCGGTGCAGGTAAATGGTAAAAGAAGAGCGCAAATTTCGGTGCCAAAAGACTATGCTAAAGAAAAAATTGAACAAAAGGTCTTGTCACTTGAGCCAATAAGTCGCATTCTAACAGATAAGAGAGTAAAGAAAATTATCATAGTTCCAAATAGGATTGTAAATATTGTTGTTTAATAGATTTTCAGGGCTAATAAAATTATTTAGCATATTAATTTTTACTATGCTTTTTCTCTCTGCATGTTCCTTTTCTCCCCTTTATGAAGAAAAATCATTAATTACTAATTCTATTAGCCTTAATTATGCAAAACCAAATACGCGCCTTGAACAAATTGTCTATAATGAACTGAAATTGCGATTGGGCAATAATAATGAGAATGAGGAAAATATTTTTTCTATTACAATTTCTCCCTCTACTAGATCGGTTGGTCGTTCTTCAAATCAGTCACCTGCAAATATTAGAGAACTAATTCTTACGGGCAATTATAGTGTAACAAATGCTGATAATGAAAAAATTATATCCGGTTCAAGAAGTGTTAGGGTTAGCTATGCACAAAGCGGACAAATTATTGCCGATAAACAAGCCTATAATGAAGCAAGCGAAAGGGCGGCACTGGAATTAGCGCAAATTATCCGCCTTGCTTTACTCGCTGAACTATCTGTTTTGCAAAATTGAAGTTTAATATATTTTGGAAAATTAATGAAGGCCTATCAGGTTAGCAAATATTTACAAAAACCCGATTTGGATTATGGAATATTTCTTCTTTTTGGTCCCAATAATGGACTTATTTTTGAAAATTCGCAAAGGCTTATAAATTACTATAAAAATCTTTATGCTAATTCCATTAATGAGATTACCCTTGAGGCCGCACAAATTATTGAAAATTCTTCTATTTTAGAGGTAGAAGCCAGAAATTTGCCCATGTTTGCCGACTTGGTTCTTATCCGCGTTAGGGGAGTAAATAATCGACTTAGCCCAATCATAAAAAAATTAATAGAAGATATGCCAAAATCTATTATTATTTTGGAGGCAGCCAAATTAAAACTTTCCGATAATTTAGTTAAAATATTAGAAAAGCACGACTTAGCGCGAACCCTACCCTGCTATCAGGACGATGAAAGGGCAATTACAGATATAATTTTACAAAATTTTGCTAACGAAAATATTGTTATTGATAATGATGCTATAGCTATATTGCGTAATATTTTGGGTAATGATCGGGAATTAATAAGGCGGGAATTAGAAAAATTAAATATTTTTGCACAAGAGACAAAATCTATTAGCGCAACCGATGTGATTTTACTTTGTGGCGATAATGCAAATATTACTATTGATAAAATAAATGATTTTTTAGGCACGGCACATGTTGAAAAGCTGGATAGAGAACTAGCCAAAGCGCTTAATAATAATTTATTAGACGCACAAAGAATACTTATTTCAGCCTTAAATCATTTTTCTTTTTTGCGTTTATTGAGAATTGAGTTTGATAAGGGAGTTTCTGCGCGCGCTATAATTGACAAACAAAGGCCGCCAATTCATTTTTCACGCAAAAAATCTCTTGAGCAACAATTACGTCTTTGGTCTGATGAAAGGTTAAGATTGGCCAGCGAAAGAATTTATCAGGCAATCTATGAGAGCCGCAAAACTCCTACCCTTGCCCCCGCCATTACCAAGCGCTCCTTAATGGCTATTTCACTTGCAGCAAGCAAATATTAAAGCCTATATAGTCCTACGTGAAAATTTATCGCTCAGAAATCAGAAGTCAGAAATAGCAAAAATATCAATATGTAGAAATTCTTCATGGCCGACTCTATAAAATGGCTACCACATAGGCGCTAAACCATAGAAAATGCAAAATCTATGAGTAATTTTATATTTAGCACAATTACCAAAATTGCAATCATAATGGCCAGAACTAACATCCATATGGGGGCCTTAAAGACTCCCATTTTTTTCTTGTCCAGTGAAAATAACACTAATGGCACAACGGCAAAGGGAAGCTGTAATGATAAAATTACCTGGCTTAATATAAGCAATTCCGCAGCCCCCTTCTCGCCAAATAGATAAATCATTAATATAGCCGGAATAATGGCCGTGCCGCGCGTAATAAGGCGACGGGCATATAGAGGGAGTCTAAGACGTAAAAAACCCTCCATAACAATTTGCCCGGCCATTGTTGCCGTTACAGTTGAAGCTAGACCAGAAGCCAAAAGGGCAACCGCGAATAAGATTGGTGCAATTGCCGCCCCAAGTAAAGGTTCAAGCAAGGCATGCGCATCGGTTATATCTTCAATAACCCCCTGACCATTTTCAAAAAATACCGCCGCCGCCAAAATAAGAATTGAAGAATTAACCAATAAAGCCAAACCAAGCGCAATGGTCGAATCAATAGAGGCCATTTTAATAGCGTCCCTTTTGCCAGCCTCATCTAATTTATAAGCCCGAGTTTGCACAATTCCTGTATGTAAATATAAATTATGCGGCATTACGGTTGCACCCAAAATACCAAGCGCTAAATATAGCATTCTACTATCTGTAACTATTTCACTTGAAGGGAAAAAACCGGCAAAAATAGAGGCTATGGCTGGTTGAGCCAACAATAATTGCCCGACAAAACAGGCGGAAATAATAAGAATCAGGGCAACAATAAATGCTTCCAAATAACGAAATCCCTTTGATTGCAGCCAAAGAATTAAAAATACATCAAAGGCCGTAATGACCACGCCCCAAAATAGGGGAATGCCAAATAATAATTGTAGGCCAATTGCTGTTCCAATAACTTCGGCCAAGTCGGTGGCAATGACTGCCAGTTCGGCTAGAATCCAAAGAATAAAGGAAATAGGAGCGGGATAATTATCCCGACAAGCCTGCGCTAAATCCTGCTCAGTTGCGATGGCAAAACGCGCACATAGTGCCTGTAATATTATTGCCATTAGCGAAGATAATAAAACCGCCGCCAATAAAGTGTAACCAAATTCAGAACCGCCCGCAATGGAAGTTGCCCAATTTCCTGGATCCATATAGCCGACCGAAACTAAAAAACCTGGCCCTAAAAAGGCTAAGAAACGGCGTAAAAATTTTCCCCCTTGCGGGACGGGAACAGAGCGAAAAGATTCAACCAATGATGGCGCATCATTTGCGTGGCGGAACCTTTCACTAATATTTTGCCCGTATTTATTTTCCACTTTATCAATCCAAATTTGAGCAGATTTGACTTGTTCAATATTTATTATTGCAAATGAGAACCATTTGCAACTAGAAAATATTTCTGAAAAAATCAATTTAACCACCCATAGAGGGGAATAAATCATTCAAATTTTCGTTAGTTATTGATATATCACGCAATTGTCATGAAAAAATCATAGATTTTTTAATATATTCCGGCTAGCTATTCCTGACTATACTAACTTACAAGGTGCATATTATGGGAAATAGATCGTTACTCTCAAGGAGAATGTTTACAATTGGGGGAACAAGCCTGATAGGGCTTACTCTGGCGGGTTGTGCTACTGGAAAAACAAAGACCGAGACTATAAGCAGCGGTCCTACCCCCAAAGAATTAGCAGCCATGTATGGCCCAATGCCCAATGAGCGTTTTCCTATTCCTGCTGTGCATCTTAAACAGATTGAGCCACGATTTTACCGCCAAAGAGTTCCTTTTGAGACCGATGAAAAAGTTGGCACTGTTATTGTTAACACAAAGACGTTTTTTGCTCATTTAGTGCAGGAAAATGGCATGGCGATACGCTATGGCGTTGGTGTCGGGCGTGAAGGATTTGAATGGTCTGGAACTGCAATTGTTGGCAGAAAAACACAATGGCCAAAATGGACACCCCCCGCCAGCATGATAAAGCGTCAGCCTGAGCTTGAGGAATTTAGCGCTGCAAATGGCGGTATGCCTCCTGGAATTGATAATCCATTGGGGGCCAGAGCTCTTTATCTTTATAAAAATGGCAGAGACACTCTTTATCGTTTACACGGAACTATTGAAGCATATTCGATTGGCAAGGCAGTTTCTAGCGGTTGTATACGCTTTTTGAATCAGGATATTATAGATCTTTATCGTCGGGTTCCAGTAGGCACAAAAGTTATTGTTATTTAGCTCCAATTGCTCTTATTTTGGTTTAGCTGAACCCGGAGTAGAATAATGGAGAAAATAAATTACAAGCTGATTATTTTAGCAATAATTGTTCTACTGGCGGTTTTTACCTTTATTGCGATGAAGTTTAGTCAGGTTATTCCTCCTTCTGGCGGGGTGCAAGTAGGATTATTTTTTCCGGAAGATAAAGAGATAACAGCTAAAGGCAAGGAACTTTATCTTGCTAATTGTAGTTCTTGTCATGGGGTAAATCTTGAGGGTGCGCCAAATTGGAGAAGTCCGGACGAGAGCGGATTAATGCCTGCCCCACCGCATGATGAAAGCGGGCATACATGGCATCATAAAGATGAATTATTATTTAATATAGTCAAATATGGTCTGGAAAAGGCGGCTAACCTTGATAATTATGAAACTAATATGCCGATTTATGAAAATATACTCAGTGATGAAGAAATAATTGCCATAATGTCATATATAAAATCCAGCTGGCCTAAGGAAATTATTGAGCGGCACAATCAATTTGATATTCGGGAATAATATTAGGCAAAATAATTATCTGCTTTGCCCCTTGCCCTCTTTCCCCTGAGAAAACTAACTCTATCCGCTTCCCCCTTCTGCCACCTTGTCTGCCCGCCTGTTACCCCACCTGTTATCTTTAGGATGAGCTCTGATATTGTCTTCCCACCCTCGCTAAATTACCACTGCCGGTCTATCTCAATATTACTGGCTTGCCCAAAGAATACGCGCAATCCAATCAATATTTTTACTTTTAATAATAATGGGGGCGTGTTCTGGATTAAGGGAATGTAATTCAACCTGTTTTTCAGTTTGCCTGTGCAGTATTTTTGCCATTACCTCTCCATCGGTAGTGCGCACTACAACCCTATCTCCGCGTCTTAATTGTTCAACTGGAGAAACAATAATTATATCTCCATCACGATAAAGCGGCAGCATTGAATCGCCCGATACTTCTAGGGCATATGTTCCCTGATCATCTTTACAGGGTAGGCGCACCTCATCCCATCCTTGCCCTGCTGGGAAGCCTCCGGAATCAAAAAATCCACCACTCCCGGCCTGAGCAAAGCCTAATAATGGCACGGTAGATTTTACCTGCTTATCCGCGCTTGGCTGAGAGTAAACACTATCCACACCAGCCCAAAAACTATCAAATGTTTCATTAGTAACTTCAAGTATCTTAGCCAAACTATGAGTTGATGGCCAACGTTCACGTCCATCCTTATCTATTCTTTTAGATTTATTAAAAGCGGTTGGGTCTAACCCTGCCAATTTTGCTAATTTTGATGGTGACAATCCATGCCTTGCCGCTAGCGCGTCTATTGCTTCCCATATATGTTTGTGATCGTACATTTATATATCTAATTCCAGTTGCGTCAAATTTGTAAATAAGGACTTGTGTCCTAAAGCGGAAACTAGTCCTAGTATGGCTTATTTTGTATATATATGTAAAGAATGAAATTACTTACAAGGAGGCGTTTTTCGTGATAATAGAACCAGAAAAATATATATACAAAATAACCAGTAACGAATTATGGAATATCAGTCTGAAAACCGGCACTCTTGCTCTTACAAAGTCGGATATTGCTGATGGCTTCATACATTTTTCAAACTTTAATCAATTAAAAGAGACTTTAAGATTGCATTTTAGGGGACAGAAAGACTTGGTTCTGCTCGCTATCGCCCTCCGGGACATTATAAATAGTATAAAATGGGAAAAATCAAGAAATAATGAACTATTTCCCCATTTATATGGTGAACTTAATATTGATCTGGTGCGCTTTGCAAAACCGATTAATGTTGATAATGAGGGTAATATAAATTTGTCGGAAATATTCAAATGATGAAATCTATTAAGCCATTTTTTCAACCAAATTTTGTTAGTGACTTCGCACGTGACATATTATTAAAAATGGACCCTGAAATTGCCCACCGTGCTAGCATTAATGTGTTAAAATTTGCACCAATCTCAACATTAAAAGAAGAAAAAAAGGATAGTAAAAAATTACATATTAATCTTTGCGGCCTTGAATTGAAAAATCCAATTGGTTTAGCCGCCGGCTTTGATAAAAATGGTGAAGTTGCCGGCATTTTAGGAAAAATTGGATTTGGCTTCAGTGAAGTTGGAACAGTTACACCGCGCCCGCAAAAGGGAAATATAAAGCCACGCCTATTTCGCCTTATGTCAGCCAATGCCATAATCAATAGAATGGGGTTTAATAATGATGGGCACGAAGAGGTTTATGCCCGCTTAATTAAACAGAAATCGAATAATATTATTGGAGTCAATATTGGCGCAAATAGGGATAGCGAAGATTTTATTAATGATTATGTTTTGGGGGTAAAAAAATTTGCCAATATTGCTGATTATCTAACGGTGAATATTTCTTCGCCCAATACGAAGGGAATTAGAGATTTGCAAGCGGGTGAAATATTAAAAAAATTACTATTTGCAATTTTGGCACAAAGAGCAAAGGAAAAAATATATGTGCCAATTTTTCTTAAATTATCGCCTGATCTGGACGAACGGCAAATGGATGAAATTGCACAAATAATAGGTGAGAGCAATTTGGATGGTTTAATAATTTCCAATACAACCATCTCACGCCCAAATATTGCTGGACTAAAATATAGCGATGAAATGGGGGGGCTTTCGGGTAAACCCTTATTTAATCTAGCCACTAAACGTTTAGCGCAAATGCGTCAAAGAGTTGGTAAAGAAATGCCAATAATTGGGGTGGGGGGCATTTTTTCTAGCTCCAGCGCCATTGCAAAATTAACTGCCGGAGCAAATGCTATTCAGCTTTATAGCGCCTTAATATTTAGCGGGATAAAATTACTAACCGAGATAAAGGAGGGAATGGAGCAGGCTCTTATTAGGGAGAAATATGATAATATTTCAGCTTTTAGCAATATGAATATTGATGATTGGGCAAATGGAAAAATGGAAATTTAAAAATCTGGGAATTAATGCCAAAAAAATTAGCTAATTTGACAGCAATTATTTTTGATATGGATGGAATTTTGCTTGATAGTGAGCAAATTTATCGGCGTGCCTCAATTTTAGCCGCAAAACAATTAGGTTTTGTAATGGAGGAAGAAACCTATATTGCAACTATCGGGGTGGCTGATGAGGATGCAGTAAAAATTATTAAACAGCAAATGGGGAAAAATTTTCCTTTTGCCAATTTTGAAAAAAAATGGGGTCAAATTGTTGCAAGGGAAATGGAGCAAAATATACCGCTAAAAAGAGGGGTTAGACAATTGCTCAATTTATTGACCAATCATAATGTGCCTATTGGCCTGGCAACTTCAACCCCATATGAGAGGACGCATAAATATTTACAAAAGAGTGGTTTGAAAAAATTTTTTCACTCTATAATTTGTGGTGATGAGGTAAAAAATGGCAAGCCCCATCCTGAGCCATATTTAAGAGTTGCCCGAGATCTTGGCGTAGATCCGCATTTTTGTTTGGCTGTTGAGGATAGTTATAATGGCGTGCTCTCTGCATATAGGGCGGGAATGAAAGTGATTATGATACCGGATATTTTACAGCCAAATGAGGAAATAAAGCAATTTACACACGCAATTTTACCTTCAATTTCTCATTTACAGAAAATTTTTAATCTATAAATTAGTCGGCTGTGAAGATTTATCGCTCAGAATTCGGAAATCTGGAATTAGAAGTCGGGGGGTGGGGGCAGTGGGCAGTGGGCGGAAATATATTAGTTTCAATTTGTGGGGCGGATGATGAGGGTGGTAACAACTATTTCAAAGTCTTTGCTGTTACACCTGACTACCTCTCATCGT
>WFXU01000015.1 GCA_015490455.1 Hyphomicrobiales bacterium | reverse complement strand
TGCATGTTACCAATATTTTTCGAGTTGGTCGTAAGGAATTTTTAATATATTGATATTTCTGATAATTGTTAATCTCTAACATCCTTTCTCATACAGTTACAATTTATAAAGAATGTCAGAACAAATCTCAACTAATACACGTCAGAATATCAGGGTTGATGGAGGTGTCCATTTTGTTTAATTTTGTTGATTTGTAGCTATTTTGTTCCTTTCTTTTTTAGTTTTTCGGTAAATATGGTGTTTGGTCTAATATTTACGTAATAGTCCGACTAGCCGGCCTTGCACCACCACCCGATCGGGGCCAAAAATTCTGGTTTCGTAAGCTCTATTGGCTGCCTCAAGTGCAATGGAATTTCCCCTTTTGCGTAATCTTTTAAGGGTTGCTTCTTCATCATCAATTAGGGCTACAACAATATCGCCATTGGCGGCAGTTTGCTGCTTATTAATAATAACAGTATCGCCATCAAATATGCCGGCTTCAATCATGGAATCTCCCTTAACTTCAAGGGCAAAATGTTCACCCTTGCCGAGCATTTCGGCAGGCACATCAACCGAGCTAATATTATATTGGATTGCCTCAATGGGCGTTCCGGCAGCAATTTTTCCCATAATGGGGACGGAAATTATATTTTTGTCTTCTTCAATATTGGCTGAAGATGAGCTATCATTATTCTTTCCTAAACTTCCCTCAATAATACTGGGCTCAAATTTTGCCCTTTTTGTTGCCGGATTAGTGCTAAGGGAAGGGTTCATTCTTTGTGGTAATTTAACAATCTCAAGCGCCCGAGCGCGATTTGGTAAACGTTTGATAAAGCCACGTTCTTCAAGCGCTGTTATTAAACGATGAATGCCAGATTTGGAGCGTAAATCAAGAGCATCCTTCATCTCGTCAAATGAAGGAGGAATACCGCTCTCTTTCATCCTTTCGTGAATAAACATTAAAAGTTCATATTGTTTGCGCGTTAGCATTTTAGCCTCCTTAGCGTCTTAAAATAACATATTTTTTAATCTATAATGGATGGGATTTGATATTTAGTTTTGGTCAAATTTTGCAAGTGAACAATATTCACATATTTTCCCTTCCACATATTTTCTCTCCACACAGCTGCCTCTCACATATATTCACCTCACATAACCGCCCCTCTAAAGCATGCTGCGTTCATTTGCATTCACTTAACATGCTTTATCTTTTTGTTTTGTGCCAACTCTTTTATCCCGAAACCGGTGCCCACTTTTGTTAAGACATGCTTTAGGCATCCGCTCCCCCATATAGTTTCCTCTCTACCCCCTCAATTCACTACTAGCATCTAATGCCTCTCCACTTTTGCTACCCTTGTGCCAGCTGCCCCTCAATCCACCACACGCGTCTAATGCCCCTTCTTGCTTGCCACCCTCGCTTCTGCTACCTCTCCGTTTCTACTTCCCCCTCTTGCTCTGTTGCCCTTTTGGCTCCGGTGCCCCACCGCTCTGCTCCCCTCGCTTCTACTTCCCCCCTTGTCCTGCTCTCCCTCTTCCTGCTCTCCCCCTCTCTCTTCGTTCCCCTTGCTTTAATTCTCTATCTCCCCTTGCCCCCCTCTCACTTCGCCCCCTCTTCCTGCGCCCCTGCGAATCGGAACATATGCGGAACCATTATATAGGTTCTTGTTATGTTCTGTAAAGAAAATAATTTATTTTGTGAAATAGCAATTAGCAGCCTATGGATTTAATAATTGTCTGGTTGCTTTTTCAATATTTTCCTGGCGCATAAGGCTTTCTCCGACCAGAAAAGATCTAATATTGGATTTTTCTAGACGTAATAAATCAGCATGCGAGTTAATCCCGCTTTCGGCAATGATTATTCTATCGGGAGGAATATTTTTGGCAAGATTTTCGCTGATAGATAAATCGGTTGTGAATGATTTAAGATTGCGGTTATTTATTCCTATCATGGTGAAATCTAATGCTAGTGCCTTATCTAATTCTTCATAAGTATGCACTTCGCATAAGATATCCATGCCTAAATCATTATTAGCATAGCTGGCTAATTCGCCGGCTAAACCCACATCAAGCACTGCCATAATGAGTAAAATAGCATCTGCTCCCCAACTGCGTGCCTGAGCAATTTGGTAATTATCTATTATAAAATCTTTACGTAAGACGGGCAGGGCGCAGGAATTTCTTGCTTCTATCAAATATTGTGGTGCTCCCTGAAAAGAAGGTTTATCGGTCAAAACAGAAAGGCAAGAGGCGCCGCCCTTTTCATAAGATTTGGCAATTTTGTTGGGGTTAAAATTTTTACGAATTAACCCCTTAGATGGGCTGGCTTTTTTTATCTCTGCGATTAGAGCAAAATTGCCCTGATTGATTTTTGAGCGCAAAGCCGCCTCAAATCCACGCGTCTCATCAGCTCTTTTTGCCCGCGCTTCAATTTCGTTCAAAGTAAGTTGCGCTTTTTCTTTTGCAACCTCATTTTTTTTATAATCAATAATTTTTTTAAGAATATTAGCCATTATTTGAGACCTTGACTAATTTTTCTAATGTATTTTTGGCTAGTCCTTCGTCAATAATTTTTTCCCCTAATTTCACTCCATCTTTCAGATTATCAACCTTGCCTGCAATGATAAAGCTGGCTGCTGCATTAAACAGCACAATATCTCGATAGGGAGATTTTTCACCCTTTAATAGAGATAAGAGTTTGTTGGCGTTATATTGTGGATCTTTACCGGTCAAATCTTTGGGGTTGGCGAAAGGTAGTCCTGCATCTTCTGGACTGATAGTGAGGGAGGTAATTTTATTATTTCTTAGCTGACAAACATAAGTTGTTGTTGTAGTTGTTATTTCATCTAGTCCATCATTCCCATGCACTACCCAAGCTGAAATAGCTCCATTTTCCTTTAGGGCGTGGGCTATTGGTTCAACCCATTTTTTATCATATACGCCTAAGAGATAATGTTTGACTTTGGCCGGGTTTGTCTGTGGCCCTAGCAGGTTAAAAATTGTTCTTATTCCTAGTTCCGATCTGATGGGGCCGACATATTTCATAGCCGGATGGTGGTTGGGAGCAAACATAAAACCAATATTGGCCTGTTTGATACAATTTGCTATTTCATCTGCGCTTAAATCCAGTTTAACTCCAAGCGCTTGTAGGGCTTCGGAGCTACCGGATTTTGACGAAAGCGCCCTATTGCCATGTTTAGCAACGGGCACACCAGATGCTGCAACTATAATGGCGCTTGCGGTTGAAATATTAAGGGTTCCCTTTCCATCTCCGCCAGTGCCGACAATATCTATAGAATTTTCTGGCGCTTTAACGGGGAGCATTTTTTCTCTTAGAACAGCAACCGCAGCCGCTATCTCTTCAATAGTTTCTCCCTTTACCCTTAGTCCCATTAAAAGGGCAGATATTTCAACCGCGCTAGCTTTATTGCTCATAATTTCATTCATAGCAAAGCTCATTTCTTCTTTGCTCAAATTTTGTCTTTGCGCTAATTTTTCAATAATATTTCCAATGTTCATTTTATTTCTCTGACTTAGATTTATTAGCTATTTTCATAAAGTTCTCTATTATATTTAATCCAAATTGTGAGGATATGCTTTCGGGATGAAATTGCACCCCAAAAATAGGATATTTTTTATGAGCCAGCCCCATTATTATATTGTCACTTGTCTGGGCGATTATTTCTAATTCGTCTGGTAATGTTTTTCTTTCAACTATCAAAGAATGGTAGCGAGTTGCAATAAAGCCGTTTTTTATGCCGGCAAATATTGTCTTTTGCTGGTGATAAATTTGTGAAATTTTTCCGTGCATTAGGGTTGGGGCGTTAATTATTTTTCCTCCCAAAGCTTGCGCTATTGATTGCATGCCCAGACAAACGCCAAAAATTGGAATTTCTTCTTTGAAAGATTTTATAATATCAATACAAATTCCGGCATCTGTCGGCGTGCATGGTCCGGGTGAAATAAATATCGCAAATGGGTTCATTTGCCTAATTTGAGAGAGAGAAATTTTATCATTTCTAAAAACTTCTATTTTTACATTTAATTTGCCTATCAAGTGGACTAAATTATAGGTGAAACTATCATAATTATCGATAACTAGTATTTTTTTCTTCATTGCCCAATCTCACTTTCATGGGCAAAACGGATGGCTTCTTGTGCGGCGCTAAATAGGGCTCTGGCTTTATTTTCACATTCCAATTGCTCTAATTGCGGTTTTGAATCGGCAACAATGCCGGCACCTGCCTGCACATATAATTTATTGTTCTTTAGAATGGCAGTGCGTAAAACTATGCAACTATCCATAGTTCCATCGGCGCCAAAATAGCCGACACAGCCGCCATAAATTCCGCGTTTTGCTTTTTCTAATTCATCAATTATTTCCATTGCCCGAACTTTGGGTGCCCCCGATACTGTCCCAGCGGGAAAGCCGGCGCTTAACGCGTCAACAAAATCCTTATTATCTTCTAAAATACCAACAACATTAGAAACAATATGCATTACGTGTGAATAATATTCCAAAAAGAATTTATCATCTACTTTTACCGACCCGATTTTTGCAACTCTTCCAACATCATTGCGCCCCAAATCAAGCAGCATTAAATGTTCGGCCAGTTCCTTTGGATCATTTAGCAGTTCTTTGGCTAATTCTTTATCACGTTTTGGGGTTTTACCGCGTTTTCTGGTGCCGGCTATTGGGCGGATTGTTATTTTTTTATCCTTATCTAATCTGACTAATATTTCAGGGCTTGAGCCGGCAATAGAAAAATCCTCAAACTGTAAAAAATACATATAGGGGGAGGGGTTAGTGCGTCTTAATGCGCGATAAAGAGTGCTGGGGGGAAGAGAAAATTCACTACTAAAACGCTGGCTAAGCACAACCTGAAATATATCACCCGCTTTTATATATTCTTTTGCCCTTTCAACCATTGAGAAAAATTCTTCTTTGGAAGTATTAGAGGTGATATTTATATTCTTAATAAAGGTTGGAACTTCCTGGCGCTCAATATTATTTGCCAGGCGTAAAATTGCTTCATCAATCTTATTTTGCGCATTCTCCCATGCTTGTTTGGCGCTGATTTCTTCTTTTTTATAAATTGGCGCACTTAGATATAGTTCATCCCTTAAATTATCAAAAATTGCCAATAATGAAGGACGCATTAAAATTGCATCGGCCTGATTTAGCTCATCCTTATTTTCATTTGGCAAATTTTCCATATGCCGAACCATATCATAGCCCAAATAACCAAATATTCCGGCAGCATTTGAGGGGAGTTCTTGGGGGATTTTTAGTTGCGATTGTCTGACTAATTCGCGTAGTGCATCAAGCGGTTTTATTTCCCAAATGGCAAAATTTTCTTGTCCGTGCGGAGCCTGGTGGCTTATTTCCACTCTTTTTTGCGCAACTTTCAATATTATATCAGGGTCAAGCCCAATAATTGAAAATCGCCCCTTTGTTACACCACCCTCAATAGATTCCAGTAGAAAATTATTTTTCTTATTTTTTGATAATTTTAGAAAAGCGCCAACGGGCGTATCAAGATCGGCAACTATACGCCGCCATAAAATTTGCCCCATGCCCCTATCATAATTTTTTGCAAAGTCAGCATATTCAATATTACTCATTTTTAACCGCCAAATCTATTATTATTTGGTGATATAATCTGGTTTAGGGTTTGTTGGTTTATTTTTAGGCCTGCTTCTTCTCTTAGGGCGTTGACGAATTCAGAATAGATTGAATTGGCGAAAGAATTATCGATAAATTCATTCACTTCTGCATTTTCCTTATCTGCCTCAATTATTTCGAGCACCTTAAAAATAACATAATTCCCATCAGCATCTAAGGCCGATCCAAAATGATTGACATCTCCTGCAAACATGGCGGATATTACCTCTCTTGTTAGGGAATTATCATTTGTTGATAATCTTGAAATATTATTGGCCTGCAATAAGGGAAATTGTCCTGAAAGGGCAATTTGGGCAAAATCTTCACCATTTTTAATTCTGTCAACGAGCCTGTCAGCAATTTTTTTAAGCTCTTTTTGCTCTGCCTTTTTAATTAGAATTTGCTTTATTTCTTCGCTCGCTTCAATAAGAGTTTTGCTGCGTGCTGGTTCAATAGTTAAAATATCAAACCATAAATTTTGGTTGGCGCCTAAAGATACTGATGGTGCAAGCGCGTCTTTTTTTGCGCTAAATATGGCTGAAGCAATTTTTGTATAATGTTCTTCCTTTATTTCTCTTATTTCTTCCAGACCTTTTCCGCTTTGAGTTATTTTAATTATTTTAAGTTCTAGATTAAATTTATCTGCAATGTTTTTTAGCGGAACAAAGGCAGCGCGTTGTTCTTCAATCTGGTCGAGATATTCAATATATAAAGCGCGCCCTTGTTTAAGCTGTAGATTTTTCTTTATATCGTCTTTTACTTTGGCAAAATCAATTATTCCCCCCTCATTTATTTTCTCAACATAAATGACTCTTTTGCCGCCAATTCCCGGAATAATCGCATATTCGCCTATATTTAGCGAAAAGGCTTTTTCTGCCAATTCGCTGTCAATAATTTCTGATTTTGCTAAAGTTCCAATTTTTTCTGGAGTTAGATTATTTTGCGCTATAATGTCATTAAAATCCAAATTAGCTTCTTTAGCGGTTGTAAATAAATTGACTAAAATGTCGCTATTAAGGGCAAGTTGCAGTATGGTTCTTGTTTCCTGACGGTTAAAATTGGCTTTTGTGCGTTCATATTCTTCTAAAAGCTCTTGTTCGGAAATATTAATATTTTTGCCTATGGCTTCTGGAGAAAGAAGCAAAATTGCAACTTCTCGTTTGGGCTCTGTTTGAAAATCTTTTTCATTCTCTGTAAGATATTGTTTGATTTGCTCTTTTGTTGGCTCTGGGGGCGGTAATATATTATCTCTGGATATTATGAAATATTCTACATTTCGCCTATCATCGCTAAAATGTGTGGCAAGCTCTTTTGCACCTTTTGGAGCATCAATGCTAAAAAGCGCCAAAATAAGCTGTTGCCGGATAGCAGATTTAGTTTGCATTTCAAAATATTCTTTTTCAGTCCAGCCGGCACTTCTAAGAGCATTTCTAAAACTTTGCGCGTCAAATGAGCCAAGCGCATTATTAAAGGCAGGGTCTTGGCGCACAAGTTCGCCAAGTTTTCTATCGGAAACTCCAAGTCTAAATTTTTTGCCCAATCCGTTAAGCGATGCTTCTGCCGCCAGACTATTTAATACAGAAGAAGCTATGCCAAAACCTATTGCCTGCTCGGGAGTTGGAATAGAGCCGATTTGAGAAGCTACCTCATTTAGCTGGCGCGAATAAAGGCGCTGGAAATCGCGCGTTTTTATTTCTTCTTTTCCCACCTTTGCAACAATATTGGAGCTGATTGAAGTAAAAACTCCGCTCATACCAAAGCCGGCAAGACCGATTAGCATAAATATGCCCAAAATTTTACCCGGCCATGTTCTTGCAAAATTTCTTAAATTATCAAGCATAATTTGTTCCCTTAACTGCTCCAATAAATAGCGTTATATTACTAAGCTGTTAGCTTTGAAATATTATCCTTTATATTCAGCCTTTGATCACTATTACAATTAAGCAATATTGTAAAATATATTTGCATGTGGGATTAAGACAATAAAGTCTTTCTGTCTATATATCGGTGAAATATATTTTATGAATAGAGAAATTTTAGGGAATAATGCCAATAAAGGGGAGATTTATGAATGGAACTATTGTGCCGATAATTGCCGGCAATTGGAAAATGAACGGGTTGATTGAGCAATTGGCAGAAATTAGCAATCTTGACAATATGTTGGAGCAAATGCAGCATAAGGCAGGCCATATTATTATCTGTCCGCCTGCAACTTTGCTCAATATGGCAAAAAAATGCGCAAAATATGGTCAAATTTCTTTTGGTGGACAAAATTGCCACTGGGAGGAAAGGGGGGCGCATACTGGCGATATTAGTGCAGAAATGTTGGCCGACTGCGGGGCGCTTTATGTTATTCTCGGCCATTCTGAGAGGCGAATGGAACATGGGGAAACTGATGAAATTGTGCAAAAAAAGGTAGGAGCTGCTTTCAGGGCTAAATTAACTCCGATAATTTGTGTTGGTGAAAGTGAGAAAGAGCGAAAAGCCAATATGGCGGTTGAAAAAGTGCTTTCGCAAATTAAGAATTCACTGCCTTCAGAGGCAAAAAATAATAAAATAATCATTGCTTATGAGCCAATTTGGGCTATTGGCACCGGTTTGGTTCCAACTTTAGATGAAATAAAAGAAATGCACCAAAAAATAAGAGAACAGCTTGTTAATTTATTTGGCGAACATGGTATGCAATATCCTATTCTTTATGGCGGCTCAATGAAACCAGATAATGCTAAGAATATTTTATCTATAAAAAATGTAAATGGTGGTCTTGTTGGCGGTGCTAGTCTTAAGACAAGTGAATTTATAAAAATTATCAAGGCGTTAGATGAAATTTGAATTATATAATTGTCCAATATATTATTTTGCCATAAATTTTACTTAAAAATATGTGGCATTTGTTCTATTTTAGGTGTAGGAAGCTGACAAAGTAAATTTATCAGAAAGAAAAATGGCTAATATTCTTATTGTTATTTATTTATTGATTGTGTTGGCGATGATTGCGGTCATTTTGCTGCAACGTTCAGAAGGTGGAGCGCTTGGCACTGGTGGTAATAATGGCGGATTTTCTCAGGTTCGCTCTTCTGCTAATATTTTAACCCGCACGACGGCAATTTTAGGGGCCTTATTTATGGCTACCGCAATTGGCCTGACCATTATTAATGATGTAGAACGGGGCACAAGTTCAATTTTGGATAGTGCTGCCACAGATGGGGAGGCACCCGCCACAGTGCTTGATGCGCTGGACAATATATCCGCTCCAACTCAGGAGGAAGGGGCATCATCAAGCGAAGAAGGGCAAAATCAGACCGAAATTGACGCTCCCAATCTTCCCATCCCGACAAATAATACACCTAGCGCACCAACTAATTAGAATATAATTAAGGGGGAATATAATTCCCCCCTTTTTTGTAAAAAAAGAAAAATTAGCTTCGAATCAGCAATTTTTATGTTTAAGATAATCACCCATGGCTCGTTATATTTTCATAACAGGAGGCGTGGTCTCCTCATTAGGTAAAGGTTTGGCTTCGGCAGCGCTTGGCGCCTTGTTGCAGGCGAGGGGCTATTCTGTCCGCCTAAGAAAATTAGACCCCTACCTAAATGTAGATCCAGGAACTATGTCACCCATTCAGCACGGTGAGGTTTTTGTGACCGATGATGGGGCGGAAACCGATTTGGATTTAGGACATTATGAACGTTTTACCGGCCGCTCGGCAAATAAAAGAGACAATATTACAACGGGTAAAATTTATTCTGATATTATCGCTAAGGAAAGGCGAGGGGATTTTTTAGGGGCGACAGTGCAGGTTATTCCCCATGTTACGGATGAAATCAAAAATTTTATTCTTGAGGGAAATGAGGATTTTGATTTTGTTCTATGTGAAATTGGTGGAACGGTTGGCGATATTGAGGCTTTGCCATTTTTTGAAGCAATTCGCCAGATTGGTTATGAATTACCAAAGGGGGAGGTAATATATATTCATCTCACCTTAATGCCATTTGTTGCAGCGGCTGGGGAATTAAAGACAAAGCCAACCCAACATTCAGTAAAGGAATTACGCTCTATCGGTATTTCGCCAAATATTTTATTGATAAGGAGCGAAAGGGAAATCCCAATCGCTGAACGCAAAAAACTTTCTCTTTTTTGTAATGTAGGGGAGGGGGCAGTTATTCAGGCTCTTGACGTTGATTCAATATATGATGTCCCTATTGCCTATCATAATGAGGGGCTGGATAAAGAAGTATTAAATGCTTTTAATATTAAAGATTCTAAAAAACCGGATCTAAAAAAATGGCAGGAAATATCGCAAAATATTCATTCTCCGGAAGGGGAGGTGAATATTGCTATTGTGGGTAAGTATACCGGATTAAAAGATGCTTATAAATCTCTTTCCGAAGCGCTTGTGCATGGGGGCATAGCAAATAAGGTTAGGGTCAATATGAAATGGGTTGATAGTGAAATATTTGAACAGGATGATCCTTCGCCAATATTGGAAAATGTGCATGCTATTTTAGTTCCGGGAGGATTTGGCGAACGTGGAACAGAGGGTAAAATAAAGGCAGCCCAATTTGCCCGTATCAGAAATGTTCCATATTTTGGTATTTGTCTTGGCATGCAAATGGCCTGTATTGAAGCTGCGCGTAATATTGCCGGTCTTAGGGAGGCCGGATCAAGCGAATTTGGAAAGGTTAGAGATTCAATAGTTGGTCTTATGACCGAATGGACTAAGGGAAATGCAAAATTAGAACGTGATGAAGATATGGATCTTGGCGGCACTATGCGGCTTGGCTCATATACTGCGCAATTAGCAAGGGGAAGTAGGGTTGCCGATATTTATGGCACTACAAGCATAAATGAACGCCACAGGCACCGCTATGAGGTGAATATGGCCTATAGAAAAGTGCTTGAGGCTAGTGGTTTGATTATTTCTGGGGTTTCCCCCGATGGGAAATTACCTGAAATTGTTGAACGCACAGATCATCCATGGTTTATAGGGGTGCAATTTCATCCAGAATTAAAATCTCGTCCCTTTGACCCACATCCACTTTTTGCTTCTTTCATTAAAGCGGCCTTAGGGCAAGATAGGCTTGTTTAGCTCTTTGCCGATTATATTGCATAATTATATATTATATTGCATATAAGAGTAAAATTTGTTTCACTTTATTTTATTTTTGATTATCAATCTAACTGATTTTGTTAATGATTAGGAAGTTTCATGTCTTTAATTACAAATATTATTGGGCGACAAATTATAGATAGTAGGGGTAATCCCACAATTGAGGTTGATGTTATGCTTGATGATGGTTCTTTTGGTCGGGCGGCGGTTCCATCTGGCGCTTCAACCGGTGCGCATGAGGCTATTGAATTGCGCGATGGGGAAAGTGAATATTTAGGCAAAGGTGTTTTGAGCGCTGTTGATAATGTTAATGGCATTATTTTTGATGAACTTGAGGGCATGGATGCTCTAGACCAGATTGCTATTGATGAAGCTATGATTGAGCTTGATGGCACGCCAAACAAAGCAAAGCTTGGGGCTAATGCTATTCTTGGTGTTTCCTTAGCCGTTGCCAAAGCTGCGGCTGAAAGCTCTATGTTGCCATTATATCGCTATATTGGTGGCGCTAATGCGCATATTTTACCTGTTCCAATGATGAATATTATTAATGGCGGGGAGCATGCTGATAATCCAATTGATATTCAGGAATTTATGATTATGCCGGTGGGGGCAGATAGTATCGCTGATGCTATTCGCATTGGTGCTGAAATTTTCCATACATTAAAAAAATCTCTTAGTGAAAAGGGATTTAATACTAATGTTGGAGATGAGGGAGGATTTGCGCCAAATTTGGCTTCTGCCGATGAAGCAATTTCTTTAATTATGAAGGCAATTGAAGTGGCTGGATATAGGCCATTTGACGATGTTGCTTTGGCGTTAGATTGCGCGGCCAGCGAATATTATAAAAATGGCAAATATGAATTAGAGGGTGAAGGCAAAACTCTTGATATTATGGGCAATGTAAAATATCTAAGCGATCTTGTTTCGCGCTATCCAATTATCTCTATTGAAGATGGCATGGCTGAAGATGATTGGGAGGGATGGAAGGCGCTAAGCGAAGAATTGGGCAAAAAGACCCAGTTGGTTGGTGATGATCTTTTTGTTACTAATAAAGAAAGGCTGGAATCTGGCATAAAAATGGGTATTGCCAACTCAATTTTGGTCAAATTTAACCAAATAGGCACGCTAAGCGAAACTATTGAGGCGGTAGACATGGCGCATCGCGCTTCTTATAGTTCTGTTATGTCGCACCGCTCTGGCGAAACAGAAGATTATACAATTGCTGATTTAGCGGTGGCCTTAAATTGCGGGCAGATAAAGACAGGCTCTCTCTCGCGCTCAGAACGTTTAGCAAAATATAATCAGCTAATTCGCATAGAAGAGCAATTAGGAACAGCTGCAAAATATGCTGGTCGTAACATTATAAGGAGCTAGACATTTTGGCCTTTTCCTTTATCCAGAGGGCGGTTTGCGGGGCAATTTCCTTTAAGAGATCAATGACAAAATCTCTTTCATGCGCAAAGGGGTGGGGGATTGTCAGTTCCTTAGTGTTAATTTCTAAATTTTCATAGGCAATAATATCAATATCAATTATGCGCGCTCCCCATTTTTCCTTTCTTATTCGCCCCATATTATTTTCAATTTTTTGGCAGATTTTGAGTAGGGGGAAAGGAGCAAGTTCTGTTTCAACTTCAATCACACTATTATGAAAATCTGCCTGATTTATATTTCCCCACGCTTTTGAAATAATTATTTTTGATTGTTTAATAATTTTAATTTGCTCATTTTTACTCAATAAAGAAATGCCCTGTTCAATATTTTTTTTCGCATCTCCCATATTTGCGCCCAATGCCAACCAGGCCCTAGCCATTTTCTTTTCGCTTCCTAAAAATCTGAATTGCAACTTCTCCACTTATTGTCGGAATGGGTGCTTCGGGTTTACGAACGGTAATTTTTATACTTTTTATGGGGGTAAATTGCGTAAATAATTGCTTGACAATATTATGTGCCAACGCCTCTATTAATTTATATTTAGTTCCCTCAGTGCTTTGTTTTACGCTCTGATATATATCGGCATAAGAGATAGTATCATTTACATCATCGGATTTTCCGGCTTTAGCTAAATTTATTCCACATTCCAAATCGATAAAAAAACGTTGCCCCAGCCTATTTTCTTCAGCTTTTGCGCCATGAAAAGCGTAAAAACCCATATTTTTAATTATTATTTTATCAGAAAATAGATGTTTCTTATGCATTTCTGTCTTAGCACTTTGTTAGGGGCCATATTTAGTTGCATGGGCAACTTTTAGGGCTTGCATATTTTTTTCAATATTATGCACCCTAAAAATATGCGCCCCCTTTTCATAGCCAATAATATTAGTAGCAATGGTTCCAGCCAGCCTTTCATGCACCTCAATATCGAGTAAATGACCTATCATTGATTTGTTAGAAGTGCCAATCAGAATAGGAAAACCAAGATTGTGTAATTCCTCCAAACGACGTAAAATTTCATAATTTTCCTTAAAGGATTTGGCAAAACCAAAGCCTGGATCCAAAATTATCCTTTCCTTCTTTATTCTTGCTTTTTGCGCGATTTTTAGGCTTTTCTCAAAAAAACGCTTTATCTCACCCATTATATCCTTATGTCTATTGCGTTTTTTATCCCAATGCATGATTATAACCGCTACATCAAAATCGGCTACAATTTCTGCCATTTCCGGCTCGCCCTGCAAGCCATTTACGTCATTGACAATTTTTGCCCCATTCAGAACTGCCTGTTTGGCAACCTCCGCTTTATATGAATCAATTGAAATAATAGCATTTGGTTCATGTTCTTTAATTAAAGTCAGGAAGGGCATAATTCTATCAAGTTCTTCTTGCTTAAAAACCTTAACCGCTTCTGGTCTGGTGCTTTCGCCCCCTACATCAATAATATGTGCTCCTTGCATAAGCATTTTTCTCGCATGTTCAAGTGCACTATAGGGGCCTTTATGCAATCCTCCGTCAGAAAAACTATCTGGCGTTACGTTCAAAATTCCCATAATTGTAGGACTGCTTCCTAATTTTAGCACTCTTCTGCCAATTTTGACTTTATATTCCTTATGTTTGTCCATTATTTTTTACCTTTATTCCCCAAAGATCATAATTATCAGAAGCAGTAATTTTTACCTGACAAAAATCACCTTCCTTGATTGATTTAATTCCTTCAATATATACTACTCCATCTATATCTGGCGCATCCCATTTTGAGCGGGCAATTGCCCTGTTATTTGCAAAATCTATTTTATCAACCAATAATTCTGTAACTTGACCAACACGCAAAGCGAGACGTTTGGCACTGATATCTTGCGCAACCTGCATCAGCCGTTCATATCTCTCAGACTTAATTTTCGGATCTATTTGATTTCCCAACTGATTGGCCTTTGCTCCATCAACTGGTTCATATTCGAAACAGCCAATCCTGTCAATCTCAGCTTCTTTGATCCAGTCCAGTAAAAATTCAAAATCCTCTTCACTTTCTCCGGGAAAGCCAACAATGAAGGTTGAACGAATAGCTAAATCAGGACAAATTTTGCGCCATTTTTTGATTCTGTTCAGTGTTTTTTCCTGATTGGCCGGGCGGCGCATAGATTTTAATATTTTGGGTGAAGCATGCTGAAATGGAATATCCAGATAGGGCAGTATTTTGGAATCTGCCATGAGGGGCAAAATTGCATCTATATGTGGATAGGGATATATATAATGGAAGCGCACCCATATATTTAATTTTGCCAAATAATTTGCCAGTTCGGAAAATTTAGCTTCTATTTCTTTACCATAATATTTTGATTTGGCATATTTTATATCCATACCATATGCGCCTGTATCTTGGGAAATTATCAATAATTCCTTTGTTCCGGCTTTCACCAGCCTTTCTGCTTCATAAAGAATTGAAGCAATGGGGCGGGATTTTAGCGGACCACGAATATTTGGGATAATGCAAAAACTACAACTATTATTACAGCCCTCAGATATTTTTAGATAGGAATAATGTTTGGGGGTGAGTTTTAGCCCCTGTTGGGGCACTAAATTGGTAAATGGATTGGGCTCGGGTGGCAAATATTTATGCACCGCCCTTATAACTTCTTCATATTGATGCGGTCCGCTTATTGCTAGGACTTTAGGATGAATAGAACGAATTAATTGCTCCTCAACCCCAAGACAGCCAGTAACAATTACTTTGCCATTCTTATCAATCGCTTCGCCAATGGCTTCAAGACTTTCCGCCTTAGCGCTATTTATAAATCCGCAACTATTGACAATAACAATATCCGCTCCGGCATAGTCGGCAGAAAAACTATATCCTTGCGCCCGCAAACTAGTAATAATATGTTCAGAATCCACTAAAGCCTTAGGGCAACCCAAACTAACCAAACCAATATTTAAGGATTTTGTCATCTTGATTCCATCTGCTGGTCGGCAGTTTTATGGTTTTTAGTTTTTGTAATTTTATGGATTGGACCAAACCTTTTAATAAAATTTTTCTCTAAACTAATATCTACTTCAGCCATAGAAATAATATAGCCTAAATCCTCAAAGCTAGTAACCCCATATTCATTTATTCCGCAAGGTATAATACCCTGATAGTGGGATAAATCTGGTGATATATTTAACGATATGCCATGAAAACTAACCCATTTTTTAAGACGCACTCCAATGGCGGCAATCTTGCTCTCTGAATTATTGGCGTTCATTGGCTGTTTTACCCAAACCCCAACCCTATTTTTTCTTATTTCTCCCTTAATATTAAATTCATCTAGAACATCAATAATCCAACCCTCTAATTCACTTATAAATAGTCTGACATCTTTTGTTCTTTTCCTAAGATCAAGCATAATATAAATTACCCTTTGTCCGGGACCGTGATAAGTATATTGCCCCCCCCGACCGCTCTTATAGACTGGTAATTTATCGGAGATTAGCAAATCTTCATCTTTAGCAGATGTGCCGGCACTATAAAGGGGAGGGTGCTCTAACAGCCAAATTAATTCTTTTTTTTCGCCTTGCAAAATGGCTGCAACTCTATTTTGCATAAATTTGACTGCTTTTTCATAGCGAACCGGCTCTTCTTCAATTAGCCATTCAACTATAGATGTTTCAGAATAGATTGGCCTTTTATTATTTTTTCTCATAATGTTAAGTCTAAACCAAATTAGGAAATATAAATTATATTATTAGATTAATAGATAGTTTGCTATCATATTGCCATTATCCATTAGCCCTATTGCTGAATATTTTTTGCGCAATTTAGCCTTATTTTTACCAACAGACCACCTTGTTTAGATTTAGAAAAATTTATCTCTCCACTATTCATAGCAACTATCTCTGCAGCTATAGCCAGACCAATGCCGCTTCCAGAACCCTGACTATCCAGTCTTATTCCGCGTTTTCCCAATAATTTCAGTTTTTTATTAGAAATTCCTTTTCCGTCATCTTCTATATATAGATAGATTTTTTCTTTTCTCTTTTCTGCCCTAATAAAAATATTATTTTTAGCCCAGTTAGTGGCATTTTCTAATAAAATGCCTAAAAGTTCCAACAGATCAGCCTGTTCAATATTAACACATATTTCTTTGTCAATTTCTATTTTCCAGTTTAATTTATTACCCTTAGGAGTTCTTTTTAGGGTTGCAACTATTTTTTTGATATTGGCAAGCAGTTTGGTTTGAAAATGTTCAGAAGATGAGCGAGTTTTTAGGCGTGAAAGGCGGAGTTGATGATCTATTATGCTTTGCATATCATCCGTAATCTGCTCAATTATTGCAGCGCTTTCTTCATTACCCAATTTACGAATATTATCGGCCTCGCTGCTTAAAACTGTTAGCGAAGTTTTTAGGCCATGCGCCAGATTTGCCGCCCGCTCTCTTGCATGAATAATATATTTTTCCTGTGTCTCTAATAATTCATTCACCTCTTCAACCAAAGGCATAACTTCAATTGGGTGATTTTCACCCAATCTTTTTGCGCTGCCATTTCTTATTGCGCTGACCTGCTTTTTTATGATTTTAAGCGGAGAAAGCCCGAGCACAATTTGTAACCAGGCCGCTATTAGCAAAAATATGGCTAGCAAACTAAGAGAGAGGATTAAATCGCGCCTAAAGGCGGCATTTGCCTCATAAAAGGCAAGTAAATCCTCAGCCATAATTACATCTAAGAGACGTTTAGAGCCATCTTCAGAATCAAAAGTTAAACGTTGAACTATGGCGATTGCTAATGTGCCTTCAGGATCTATTAGTTCAGTCTTATGTAATTTACCATCTAGCAGCTTATTGTCTTCAAGTATAAATTCTTCATCCCACATTGAGCGTGAGCGCGCTTTTTCTCCATTATTAGCATCCGTAATTTGCCAATATAGACCGCCATATGGTTTAGAAAAAGCAGGATCTGCCAATGGAGCCTTCAAAGCCGGAGGGCTGGCCTTAGCGTCAATCAGGCTTACTAGCCTATCAAATTGCGAAATAAGATCTTTGGTTATTCCATTTTCCACGTGATTGGCGAAAATAGCGGCAATGCTAATACCGGCAATAAAAAGGGCGATTATTATAGAGATGGCCGAAGCGGTGAACAGTCTTAGACGTAAGGGGAACTGTTTCATTTATCCTTGCTACTCATAATATAGCCAAATCCCCTCCTGGTTTCGATGGAATTTGCTCCAAGTTTTTTTCTTACCCGTCCAACCAGAACCTCTATTGAATTAGAATCTCTTTCAAAATCTTGCGCATAAAGATGTTCGGTTAATTCCATCTGATCGACCACCCTATTATTATTATGCATAAGATAAGCAGTCAGCTTATATTCCGATGGGGTTAGGGGAATAGGTTGTCCATTTTTTGAAACTCTCATTTGTCTGGTATCAAGAACCAAATCGCCTACTCTAATAATAGGGTTAGCATGTCCGCTCGCGCGACGAATTAGAGCGCGTAATCTTGCAACCAATTCTTCATTTTTATAAGGTTTAGTGAGATAGTCATCTGCTCCTGCATCAATTCCCTCAACCCTTTCATCCCAATTTCCTCTGGCAGTAAGAATTAATACTGGCGTGTTACAATTTGCCTTTCGCCAGCGTTTAATAATGGTCAGACCATCTAAATCCGGTAGGCCTAAATCCAGAATAATAGCGTCAAAAGGCTCTGTTTCTCCCAAAAACCAGCCCTCTTCGCCGTTTTTTTCATGCACAACCACAAAGCCAGACATTTCAAGGGCGGGGATAATATTATTGGCTATGCGTAAATCATCTTCAATTAATAATATCCGCATTTTTCACCTGCTCGCCATTGCTGGCATAATAATAAATAATACGAACATGCCCTTCTTCATTAATATATTTGAACCTATATAGCAAAATATTATTCTTTAAGCCAAAAGAGACGTCTAATATTTTTCCCGAATGATCTTTACGGAAAATTTTTAGCATTTTTTTATAAGGAATCGCCCGCTTAGACTTTACAGCTTTTAATGCTTTATCCTGATCATGGTCGTCGTCATCATAGTCATCATCATGGTCGTCATCATAGTCATCATGATCGTCGTAATTATGGTTATTGTCCATATTTCCATAATTATTATTATTACTTTCATCATCAGACATATTATTACTACCAGAGTTGTGTTCCTTGTTCATTTCTTCCTTTGGGCTAGCGAATATAGGCGAAATTTGCGCAAAATAAATTGCCGGCAAAAATATAAGGCTTAATACTGAGAGAAATTTTCTACGTTTCATTACACTCTTTTAGCATATTTTTTATGACAACTTGCTGACAGTCAACTCACCGATTAGTCAGGATAGGTTTGTTATGGTTTGTTGGTGTTATATCAAAAATTAGAAATATTTTGAAAGGATTATTATGAGAAAAATAAATATATTTTCTATATCTATTGCTGGATTATTCCTATTACCATCCGCCCCAGCACTTGCACAAATGGCAAATATAAATGATCTCATTCCTCAAGCCACTTTAGCCAAATTTTGTGCTGATAAAGCGGTAGGTAGTGAACATAAGGTGCAATTTACTACGGATAATGGTGTTACAATCAAGGGTGAAATTAAGTGTGGCGTTAATGAGGCCAAAGATACGCACAAAAATGGCGATAAGTCTAATGATGATGCCACAGGTTCTAGTAAAAATCATAAAAATAAGAATAATCACTCAAGTGATGATGATATGAGCAAAGATGATAATGATCACTCAAATGATAAAGATCAGGGTAATAGTAATATGAGATCAGATGATAGTAGGGACATGGAGTCGGATGATAGTGATCACCTAAGTGATGATAGCAATGATCATGATAATGCTGATATGGGATCAAGAGATGATGATCATAAGGGCAAAAATCATGATGATTAAGAAATAAATATTTTCAATATAATATTAACTTCCCTTGTTTGTAGGAAATAGGGCTTGGTCACTTATATTATGTAACCAAGCCCTATTCTATTGTTAGGGCGTAAAGAGCAATGGCTGCGGCGTTTGAAACATTAAGGCTCTTAATTTTGCCCTTCATATCAAGTCGAACTATTTTATCGCATAATTTACGCGTTCTTTGGCGAAGCCCCTTCCCTTCGGCTCCCAGCACCAAACCAATCCTATCAAATTTCATATTGGGGGTGAGAACGGCTTCAGCTGCACTATCTAAACCAATAATATTTAAGCCATCATTTTTAAGTATTTCTATGGTTTTTGCCAAATTATTTACTCTGATGAATGGCACAATATCTAATGCCCCTGAGGCGGATTTAGCTAGGACACCTGTTTCATTGGATGAAAATCTAGCTGGACTAATAATAGCATCAGCTCCAAAGGCAGAAGCTGAGCGCATTATTGCTCCTACATTGTGTGGATCTGTTATTTGGTCTAACAATAAAACCAATTTTGCTCCGCTTATTGCCGATAATTCTAGTGACTCAAGCGGCTCTACTTCAAGCGCAACACCTTGATGAACAACATCTTTACCCAATAATTTATCTAAATATTGCACATTTATTTTTTCAATTCTTATATTTTTAATTTCTTCATTATTTTCAAACTTCATAAGAGCATTGGTTGTAGCTAATAAACGGTGTTTTTTACGCGCCTTATTGGCTAATGCTGCCCGAACCGAATGAAGACCATAAATAAAAAATAGAGAATTATTCTTATTTTTTTGCTTTTTGAAAAATTTATTTCTGTTCATTTATAAAATTTCTGAAAGAATAATTGAAAATTGAATAATTTTTACCCATAATTAAAGTTGTAACTGTTTTATGATTATTGAACAATAGGTTGAAGGAAAATCTTTTAGGCAAATTTGTCATTTTTATAAAAGCTTTTTCACTTTTATATTGACAAATAGGCCTCTTCTTGAGAATAAACCGTTCAATATTATTGACTTGCTGTTTATTCTAAATGAATAGACGGGGAGGGGTGTCCGAGTGGTTAAAGGAGACGGACTGTAAATCCGTTCGCTTAGCGTACGCTGGTTCGAATCCAGCCCCCTCCACCATTTGACCATTGTCTAAAAAGCGGGTGTAGCTCAATGGTAGAGCAGCAGCCTTCCAAGCTGAATATGTGGGTTCGATTCCCATCACCCGCTCCATTTCCCCATAGGCCAGAATTAATAATTTAAGCAATATATAAGCCTGCCAGTATATATAAGCCACTTAGTGCTATATTATGAGAATTAGAGCGCTAATATTAAGATAAATCCGCATTTCTACGGTTCTTTTAACTTTCATCCGGAGATAAATTATTTGCGCTTGATTTTATTCTCTCCTTTGCCCTTAATTAAAAAAATGATTCACGGAAAATAATATGTCGCAAAGCCAGAAACAAGCAGATAAAAATTTTACTATCCCTGAGCTACATGATGAAAATGGTGTAATTTCAACTAATTGGCTTAATGAGATAAAAAAAGCCATTATTTCATCAGATAAAAAAAGGGTCAAACAACTTATGGCCGATGTGCACACGGCCGATGTTGGCGATGTGCTTGAGGCATTAAAGGCCGATTACAGATTAAAACTTATTTCTTTATTGGGTGATGATTTTGACTATTCAGCCCTAACGGAGGTTGATGAAGCCGTTCGGTTACCATTGATTGAATCTTTACCCAATACACAAATAGCGCGTGGTGTTGCGGATATTGATAGTGATGATGCGGTTTATATACTTGAAGATATTGATGAGAGTGAACGTGAAGATATTTTAGCCAAAGTGCCACCTAGTGAGCGCATGTCGCTTAAACGTTCACTTGATTATCCGGAAGAATCAGCCGGCCGCCGGATGCAGTCTGAATTTATCGCCATTCCGCCCTTTTGGACGGTTGGAAAAACCATAGATTGGCTAAGATCCGAAGATAATCTGCCAAATGAATTTCATCAAATTTATGTTGTAGATCCAACCTATAATCTGGTTGGAATTGTGCCGCTTGATAGATTATTACGCGCTAAGAGAGAAGTAAAAATTCAGGATTTGATGAATAAGGAAATAATAGTAATTCCTGCAACTATGGATCAGGAAGAGGCGGCCCATATTTTTGAACATTATGATTTAGTTGAGGTTGGGGTGGTTGATGAGAATAACCGCTTAGTCGGGGTTTTGACAATTGATGATATTGTTGATGTTATTCAGGAAGAGGCAGATGAGGATTTTCGTGCTTTAGTTGGTGTTGGTGATGAAAATATTTCCGATAGTATTTTCAGTGCAATTAAAAGCCGCTTGACCTGGCTATTGGTTAATTTAGCCACCGCCATTTTAGCATCCGCAGTTATTGCGCTATTTGATGCAACAATTGAGCAAATGGTCGCTCTGGCCGTGCTTATGCCGATCGTGGCCTCAATGGGTGGAAATGCCGGAACACAAACAATGACAGTTACAGTGCGTGCTATTTCAATGCGCGAGATTGATAAATTTAATATTTATCGTCTTATAAATCGCGAAGCCTTAGTTGGCCTAGCCAATGGGGTAATATTTGCTTTTATTATGGGCATTATAGCAATAATTTGGTTTTCTAATATTTCATTGGGGTTAGTCATCGCTTTGGCAATGATTGTGAATATGGCAGCAGCGGGAATAGCCGGTATTTTAATTCCCTTAGGGCTTAATAAAATAGGGATAGATCCAGCAGTTGCCTCAAGCGCATTTGTGACTACAATAACAGATGTTGTGGGTTTCTTTGCCTTTTTAGGCCTGGCGGCATTTTGGTTCGGATTATTCTAATTATATTTAGGCAATTTGAGAGATATTATGAAGCTAATAATAGCAAATAAAAATTATTCTTCCTGGTCGTTAAGAGCCTGGCTGGTTCTTAAACATTTTTCTGTTGATTTTGAAGAGGAGTTATTACTTCTTAATGGTGATGGGTGGAAGGAGAATTTAATTAAAAAAACTCCATATGGGTTTGTTCCTGTTTTGCATGATAAAGATTTGGAAATAGCCGAAACAATAGCCATAATTGAATATATTGCAGAAAAATTTCCTGACAAAAATATCTGGCCAACCGATAGAAAATTAAGAGCAAAAGCGCGGGAAGTAAGCGCAATTATGCATGCTGGCTTCACGAAAATTAGAAATGCAGCGCCGATGAATTTGCGTAATTTTTATCCTAATCGGATAAATATTGGTGAAATTCAGCAGGACCTTGATTTGATAGAAAAAATATGGAGTGAACATCTTAACTTATCGGGTGGACCATATTTATTTGGAGAATTTTGTGCAGCAGATGCTATGTTTGCACCACTTGCAACGCGCCTTAGGACCTACGATATTTCGGTATCTGCAATTGTTAAACAATATGTTGATTCCATTTATGAACTACCTGCTTTTAAGCTTTGGTATAACGAGGCTATAAAAGAAAAATGGGTCGTTGAAATGGATGAAATTGATTTTATTCAGGGCAAAAATGCTAAATCTGATTAAGCTGTGCGTTGGAATTGATTCAGTTCAACAATTAAAGGAATATCGAGAAAAATTACGTGCCGGCAAAAAGCAGCAAAAAAGAATATATGATGTCCATAGAACGCGCATGATGCCAAGAAAAAGAGATGAAATTATCGGTAAAGGATCACTTTATTGGGTAATTAACGGCAAAATTCAATGTAGGCAGCTAATTATTGATTTACAAAGCCAGATTGATAGTGAAGGCAAAAAATGCTGCGATATTATTTTAGATCCAAAACTAATCAGAACCGAAATTCATGCAAAAAGAGCATTTCAGGGTTGGCGCTATTTGCTGCCAGAAGAGGCGCCAAAAGATTTAGATTTAAGCATGAAAGAAGATAATCACGAACTTATCGCACAATTGTCCGATTTAGGTCTTATATAGACTATTCTTAAAGATTTGTTCAATTGGGTTAACCAATTGTAAACCATGATGGCAAATAGTCACGCTAAGATAGAATCGGATCATATAGGGGATGATAATGAGTGGTGCTGGTGCGCATGTAATTGTGTTGGGAAATGAAAAGGGGGGGTCGGGAAAGTCAACCACCGCTTTTCACCTTGCTATTTTTCTCCTTTATAAGGGATATAAAGTTGCTACAATTGATGTTGATAGTCGGCAGCGAACTTTAACCAAATATGTGAATAATCGCCTTAATTGGTGCCATAAAATGAACCTTGATATTGTGCAGCCTGAACATTATCATCTGCCAATTGCCCGCTCTGACTCAATTCGTGAAAATGATAAGGAGGAATTTGAATTATTCCGCAACTGTGTTGTAAAAACCGAACAAAGGGCAGATTTTCTGATTATTGATACGCCCGGTTTTGATACACATCTAACAAGATTATCCCATTCACTCGCAGATACTCTTATTACTCCGCTAAATGATAGTTTAATTGACCTTGATGTCATGGCAAGGCTAGATCCTAAAACTGGTGATCCTATTGAATTAGGGCACTATTCGCGCCTTGTTCAGCGCGCCAGAAAAGAGCGTATGGTGATTGATGGGCGCACAATTGATTGGATTTTAGTCAGAAACAGGCTCTCTATGCTATCATCAAGAAATTCTCGCTTTATAAATAGTGGACTTGAAAAACTAGCGCTAAGAATGGGTGCGCGTCTTGCCAATGGCATAAGTGACAGGGTGATTTTCAAATCTCTCTTCCCCATTGGCATGACGGTATTTGATAGAGTTGATAGTGACTTTTTAGGCTCAATTTCGGCTAAATCCCAACAAAATGTGCAAAATGAATATGCTTTACTGGTTGAAGCGCTTAAACTGCCTATTATAGGGGAGACAGATTTTTCATTTGCTAATAATATGCTTTAATATGCTTTAGAGCATCAACTTAACAGCGCGCTTATTATCTGGACTAAATACGTCTAAATCTATATTTACCCTTGCACACCCCTTTCTTCTGGCTCGTGCCGAACGTATCATTACGATATCAATCAATTCAGAAATTTTTTTACGCGAAATATTAGGCTCTAAACTTGCCCTAAGGCTATCTAAGGCTGCCCTTCTTGTTTTTTCATCATCCGATGAAAGCGGTGATTTACCGACAAATTTAGCTAATTTTGTTAATGGTGTTACATTAGTTGTTATATTACTCATTGGTGCTACTCCTTACATTTGCTCCAAATTTACTCATTTTGCTTTGCTTAAATTATTTCTCCTAAAAACCCAATTTGCTAACCATTCATTGCTAAACAGCTTATTTCTTTTTCATTTAATTTCTTACAGGCCTGTTGCGCCTGCTCAATAGAGCCAAATCCGACAAATCTAGCGCGATAATAATTTTGTCCATTTTTCTCTGAAATTTCGACTAGGGCGCGTAAATTTTTAAGCGGCTGGTGCACTTCACTAGCTTTTATAAGCATTTCCTGCGCTCTTTGCTGACTGTTCGTAGCCCCAATTTGCACTTTCCAACTTTTAATTTCTTTTGCCAATTCTTCTTTTTTTGGCTGTTGTGTATTTTGTGCAATAGAGCCACTTGTCATTAAATCAATAACGCTATTATTCTGCTCATTTGTCTTTCCGTTAACGCCAATGCCTACAGGGGGCAACATTACCATATTATTATTGTCATTTTCGCTTAAGGCAATCCTATCGCTAATCCATGCGCCTATTATATCAATGGGTTCATCATTATTTGCGTCTATTAAGGTTTGGGAATTATTCTGCGCCAGATTAATGCGGTTTTGCTGATTATTATTTATCGTGGCTAGATTTATTGGCGCGCTAATTGCTGGTTGGTTTTTCTTTTCTCTTGCCATTAATAAATTTATTGGGCGCGGGGCAGGGACTGGGATATTTGCAGCAAGCCGCATATTTGGCAGATTATTCTTTGGTAGATTATTCATGCGGCTGGCTAAGCGCGGGCGCGGTATGACCGGCTTTACAGCAACTCTAATAATTTCTCCATTTAGACCTGGTTTAGCAATTTTTGCCTGTGCAAGATAATTGCCCCGTCGTGCCTTTGGTAAATATTTATTAACAAGAGAGGCCACAGTTGCATTTCTTTTACTGCCACTATCAAAACCAAAAGCCACAACCACAATATGACGATTATTTTTTCTCGCTGCCGTCAATAGGTTAAAGCCAGAGGCTCTAATATATCCGGTTTTTATTCCGTCAATGCCATTTCTTCCCAATAAACGGTTATGATTGCCATAGCTTCTGCCCTTATATCTAAAAATTCTCGTCTGAAAATATTTGTAATATTTGGGAAAATGTTGATAAATAGCAATTCCCAATCTGGCCTGATCGCGCACTGTGGTAATTTGTCTGGAATTTGGCAAGCCAGAAGCATTTTTATAAACTGTTCTTTTCATACCAAGCGCACGTGCAGTTTTTGTCATACGCTGGGCGAATTTACTTTCTGATCCTGAAATATGTTCAGCTACTACGCGTGCTACATCATTTGCGGACTTGGTTATTAGTGCCTTGATAGCATTTTCAACACTTATGCTGGAGCCAGGCTTTAGACCTAATTTTGATGGAACGGCATTAGCGGCATATTTTGAGACGCGCATTTTGGTTGAAAGTTTTAAGCGACCTGCCTCAAGTTCTTGAAAAAGAATATAAAGCGTCATTACTTTGACAATTGAGGCGGGATAACGCTGTGCATCGGCCGCGCGGGCATAGAGTGTTTTACCCGTTTTGGCATCAACAACAATGCCTGCATAGGCACGTTTAACAGCTGCTTGTGCGGGAGCAGAAATAAGAGATAAAAGAAAAAAAGAAGTAAGAAGAACCAACAAAAAATGCATAAAAATATGCGAGTATTTTACTTCCTTAGACATACTCACAATATTACTCAACTCAATACTCCCAGACGATACGCAGCCTGCACAAATGGGACAATCTTTCAAATTAAAGTGGTTTTGAATAAGTCCCAAATTACTTACCCAGCCAATCTAGCCTAAACAGAGTTACAAATTTGTAAAATTAGAAAAATTTTATCTATTTTTTTAATTTTTTTCTTTGCAAAAAAATATTAAGAGTTAAATTAGAGTTGAAATGGGCATAGTTGGCTTATTTTTGCCTATCTTTTACTAAAAATATTATCTGTTGATGAACTGAGATAATGGAAAGAAAAATGAGCAGCTTTTTAATATCACAAATTAAATGCCAACGTGAAGAAGGAAGCAAGGGGGATAAGGGGGGCAAGGAGGGCAAAGGGGGTGGAAAAAACGGCAAAATAGAAAATATAGAGCAAGAAGGGGATTTTGCCAGCGATATTGCCACAAAGATAAAACAAAGGAGCAAACGCCCTTCGCTTTATAAGGTAATATTGCTTAATGATGATTATACGCCAATGGAATTTGTTGTATATATTTTGCAGGAATTATTCCATAAATCACATGAAGAGGCGGTGATGATAATGTTGACGGTTCATAATCACGGTATGGGAGAATGTGGTGTTTTTCCCTATGAGGTTGCTGAAGCAAAAGTTACTCAGGTGATGGATTTGGCTAAGAAAGATCAACATCCACTTAAATGTATAATGGAAAAACAATATTAGGATAAATTATGCCTTCATTTTCGGCTGGACTAGAAAAATCACTACATTTGGCAATGAAAATTGCCCGCGATAATTCGCAGGAATTGGCTACATTAGAACATTTATTGCTGGCTTTGCTTAGTGATGAGGACTGTGTCAATGTTTTAAGAGGGTGTGATGTTGATATAGAACTGCTCAGTATGGAGTTGACGGATTTTATAGAAGAGGAACTTGATAGTATCAGAGTGCCAAATCTTAAAGAGGCTCGTCCTACCGCAGCCTTTCAAAGAGTTGTGCAACGTGCTGTTATTCATGTGCAATCTTCTGGACGCGAGGAAGTTACTGGGGCTAATATTTTAGTTGCAATTTTTCATGAGCGCGATAGTCATGCCGCCTATTTTCTTGAGCAACAAGATGTAACTAGGCTTGATGTGGTTAATTTTATCTCGCATGGAATTACGAAATCCGGCCTTAATTTTTCTGCTGAAAATTCGGAGCAAGAGGGAATATTATCACAATCTAAAAATAATGAAAAAGAGAGTAAATCAGCATTAAAAAATTATTGTATAAATCTGAATGAAAAAGCAAAACAGGGAAAAATAGATCCAATAATTGGCCGTTCTAAGGAGATAGAGCGTTCTATTCAAATTTTATGCCGCCGTGCAAAAAATAATCCAATTTTTGTAGGTGATGCGGGGGTAGGAAAAACTGCCATTGCAGAGGGGCTAGCAAGAAAAATAGTTGAGGGTGAGGTCCCTGAAATTTTAGCGCAATCGGTAATTTACGCGCTTGATATGGGCTCTTTACTTGCTGGCACGCGCTATAGGGGAGATTTTGAAGAGCGATTAAAGGCGGTCATGAAAGAAGTTGAAAGCCATAAGAATGCGATTTTATTTATTGATGAAATTCATACTATTATTGGCGCAGGTTCAACTTCTGGTGGAGCTTTAGATGCATCTAACTTACTTAAACCCGCCCTTGCATCGGGTGAAGTAAGGTGCATAGGTTCAACTACTTATAAAGAATATAGGCAATTTTTTGAAAAAGATAGGGCATTGGTGCGCCGTTTTCAAAAAATTGATATTGTTGAGCCTTCAATTGCTGATACCATAAAAATTATGCAGGGGCTTAAACCCTATTTTGAAAAATTCCATAATATTAAATATAGTGATGCTGCTTTAAGTGCGGCAGTTGAACTTTCTGCCCGCTATATTAATGACAGAAAATTACCCGATAAGGCGATAGATGTAATTGATGAGGCAGGAGCATCGCAAAAATTACTAAAACCAAATAAGCGCAAAAAAATAATAGATGTGGCGCAGATTGAAGCAACAATTTCTTCAATGGCGCGTATTCCTCCGCGCTCAGTCTCAAAATCTGATAGTAAGATTTTAGCCAATCTAAATGCAAAACTAAAAATTTCAATTTTTGGCCAAGATAAAGCGATAGATGCACTAACTTCTGCAATAAAGCTGTCTCGTGCCGGTTTGCGTGAACCGGGAAAGCCTATTGGTTCTTATTTATTTACTGGTCCTACAGGAGTGGGAAAAACGGAAGTGGCCAGACAATTAGCCAGCAATATGGGGATTGAATTATTGCGTTTTGATATGTCCGAATATATGGAAGCGCATACTGTTTCTCGTTTGATTGGTGCCCCTCCGGGCTATGTTGGCTTTGATCAGGGCGGCTTACTTACCGATGGGGTAGATCAAAATCCCCATTCTGTTGTTTTGTTGGATGAAATTGAAAAGGCTCATCCAGATCTTTTCAATATTTTGTTGCAAATTATGGATTATGGCAAACTAACCGATCATAATGGCAAATCGGTAAGTTTTAGAAATGTAATTTTAATAATGACTTCTAATGTCGGTGCTATGGAATTGGCTAAAAAGCCGATAGGTTTTGCCCGTAAAAGGGAGGTAGGGGACGATGAAGAGGCAATAAATCGTGTATTTTCTCCTGAATTTCGCAACCGGTTAGACGCAATAATTTCATTTGGCCAATTATCGCAAAAGACAGTAAATAAGATTGTTGAAAAATTTATTTTACAATTAGAAAATCAATTAGCCGAAAAAAATATAACCATTAAACTAACTAAACAAGCTGCAAATTGGCTTGCTAAAAAAGGTTATGATGAAACAATGGGCGCCAGACCTTTAGGGCGCATTATTCAGGAATATGTTAAAAAACCGCTGGCTGAAGAAATTTTATTTGGCCAGCTAAAAAAGGGTGGATTGGCGACCATCGCCCTTATTGGTAAAGGAGAGGAGGCGCGCTTAGAAATTGTTACTAGCCCCCAAACCAAAGCTCGCCCCAAAAGAAAAACCACTAAAAGAAAGAAAGAAAAAGCCATAATTGCAGCAAGAGTGCCAGTCACCAGAGCAAAAAATAAATTATAAGAACTTATTGCCTTTATTCCTTCCTCTTTAGTCGTCCGTGGGGGATTTTATCATCCAGAAGTCGGAAGGCGGAAATCAGAAATTGGAAGTCAGGAATCAGAAACTGGAGATATTTTAATTTTAATCTGCATAATTTATTTTAATTAACTAGGGCAATAATGAGCTGGGTGATGTCAAGGCTCAATTAACAATGTTAAATCCCTCATAGGCCATTGGTAAACATTCAATGCCAACTCTTATTATTCTGCTGCATAATTGTTCGGCCTCAGCGTATGAATTAAGCGGTCCTGCTATTAATCTTTGTTTCTCATTGGAGTTTTTTGCTGAAATGATGGGTTTCAGATCTAACAGTAAGGTTCCTATTTTTGTTTCAATTTCTTTCCACTCAATATAGGCGTCTAATTCAGTAACAAAGGGGCCAATAGCAACCCCAAATTCGGAAGCGGAGCTTATTTCTGGCTCTTGTTTGCTTACTAATTTAGGTGGCATTTCGCTTTGCAGTAAAATTGGCGTGGAATCTTTATCAGCATTTGGGTTGAGTGAATAGTTGGTAATGCTAACCGAACCTCCCTCAACCTGATAATTTACCTCATTATCATTAATGCTGGCGGTTGATATTGAACTATCTATCGCTACACCAGGCGGAACGGCTTGCAAAATTGCGGGGATAGAGCTTTCTAATGCGCCAACACGTTGTCTTACTTCCCCGCGTCCCTGTTCAGCTAAGGTAAATTGGGACGAAAGGCGAGAAAATTCAGTTCTTATTTGTGTTGTTTCCGTTTGCAACTGTCTTAATTGTGAGCGTAAAGAATTTATATTTCCCCCTTCAATTTTTGAGGAATGTAAACCAACAATAAGCGAGGAAGGTAAAATGGAGGATAAATTAGCAATAAAAATAGCTAAGGCGCCGCTAATTAGCGCCGCTATTCCCCAAAAACTAACATCGCTCTGCCTTACTTCGCTCCGCTTTATGCGATCATTTTTTTTATAATATTCTTTGTTCTTGCCCAATTTATTTCCCAAAATCGAATCAAAAATAATTTTCGTCATTCAGCATTAATCTAAATATATAATTTATTTGCTAATTATCAGAAAAATTATTAGGAGAGAGATTTTTCGTTTTTTAATTGCAACATAAGAATAATAGTTTTACTAAAATCCAATGAGCGAATTAACAATTATTATTTTGGCTGCAGGTGATGGGACGCGCATGAAATCCGCAACCCCCAAATTATTACACCAGATTGGCGGTTTGCCAATTATTGGTCATGTGATAAGGGCTGCGCAAAATGTTGGGGCGGATAATTTGGCAATTATTACGTCGCCAAATAATAATCAACTCACCGATTATATAAGCTCTATTGCCAGAGAAGCACAAATTTTTACACAAAATGAGAGGAAAGGAACCGCGCATGCCGTATTAATGGCAAAGAAACTCTTTACAAGGGTCAATGGTAATATTCTGATTGTTTATGGTGATCATCCGCTTTTAAGAGAAGAAAATTTCAGGATTATTATAAATCTATTGGAGGGGGGGAAAGATGGAGCTATTTTGGGATTTTATCCGCCTGATGCTAGCGGATATGGGCGGCTAGTTACTGATGGGGATAAATTGCTTAATATTATTGAACATAAGGACGCAAATGAAGAACAAAGAAAAATTGATCTTTGTAATGGCTGTATTCTTGGCTTTAAGGCGCAAATTTTACAGCAAACTATTGAAAAAATAGATAATAATAACGTGCAAAATGAGTATTATTTAGGTGATTTAGTGCCTTTGGCAAATCAGCTCGGTTATAATATTAGCTATGGAATAGCCGATTATGAAGATGTGTTAGGGGTTAATGATAGGGCGCAACTATCTATAGCTGAAAAAATTTACCAAAATAGGTTGCGAAAGAAATTTATGAATTTGGGTGTGTCCTTGCTTGACGCTGCAACCGTTTATTTCTCATATGATAGTGAAATTGAAAATGATGTTATAATTGAGCCAAATGTATTTATTGGTAAGGGAGTAAAAATAAGAAATGGGGCTATTATTCGTGCTTTTTCACATATTGAGGGCGCGACAATTGGCAAAAATACGGTGGTTGGTCCCTTTGCCCGACTGCGCCCGGGCGCTCAATTGGCAGATAAAGTCAGAATAGGGAATTTTGTTGAAGTTAAGCAGGCAAATATTAAATCTGGAGCAAAAATAAATCATTTAAGCTATATTGGTGATGCAAATATAGGGGAGGAAGTTAATATTGGTGCCGGAACTATTACTTGCAATTATGATGGGGTGAATAAATCTATCACTAATATTGAAAAGGGAGCCTTTATTGGTTCAAATAGCTCCCTAGTGGCACCAATAACTATTGGCGAAAACTCATATATTGCTTCTGGCAGTGTAATTAATGAAAATGTACCAAAAGACGCGCTGGCAATTAGCAGACAAAAACAGGTAAATAAACCTCAATATGCAAATAAATTAAGAGCAATTGCCAAATCTAGAAAAAATAGAAAGGCTGATTAATGTGTGGCATTGTGGGAATTATTGGCGCTTCGCCTGTTTCATTAAGATTATTGGATGCGCTCAAAAGGCTTGAATATCGCGGCTATGATAGTGCCGGAATAGCGACAATTGATGGAGGGAAAATAAAAACCGTCAGGGCTGAGGGTAAATTATATAATTTAGAGCAAAAATTAACCAAAGAGCCATTAGATGGCTTTATTGGGGTAGGGCACACACGTTGGGCAACGCATGGCGCACCAAGCGAAAATAATGCCCACCCTCATGCAACCGATAAAGTTGCGGTGGTGCATAATGGAATAATTGAAAATTATAAAGAACTATTGGCAGATCTAAAAAAGGACGGATATGAACCCAAAACCCAAACAGACACTGAACCGGTTGCCATGCTGGTTACGCGTGAATTGGATAGAGGCAATGATCCGCAAAAGGCTGTCGCTAATATATTAAAAAAACTTCGCGGTGCTTTTGGTTTAGTTTTTCTGTTCAAAGATAATGACAGGCTGCTAATTGCCGCCAGACAGGGTTCTCCTCTTGCCATTGGCGAGGGAGAAAATGAAATGTATTTTGGTTCAGATGCTTACGCCCTTGCTCCTTTAACCAACAAAATAACCTATTTAGAAGAGGGGGATTGGGCTGTAATAGGGCCTAATTCCACTATAATCCGTGATTTTAATGGCAATGAGGTGGTAAGAGAGCAGCAAATTTCCTCAGCCAGTGCGACACAAGTTGATAAGGGCAATCATCGCCATTTTATGGCTAAAGAAATTTACGAACAACCTGAAACAATAGCGCATAGTTTAACCCATTATATTAATATGGGAAATGAAATAGTTGAACTTCCTACATCTTTACCCTTTGATTTTAAGCAATTAAACCGCATTACAATCAGCGCTTGTGGCACTGCTTATTTAGCAGGGCTGGTTGCTAAATATTGGTTTGAGCGCTATGCCAAACTGCCAGTTGATATTGATATTGCCTCAGAATTTCGCTATCGTGAGCCACCACTGGAAAACAAAGGTCTTTCTTTGTTCATCTCACAATCGGGAGAGACGGCAGATACATTAGCGGCGCTAAGATATTGTGCTGAGAATGAACAGCATATTGCCTCAATTGTCAATGTTGCCGAATCCACCATTGCACGTGAATCGGATATTGTTTTTCCTACCCTTTGCGGTGCTGAAATTGGGGTTGCCTCAACAAAAGCTTTCACCGCCCAATTAAGTGTGTTGGCTGCTTTAACTATTGCCGCAGGCAGAAAAAGAGGTGTTCTAAGCAAAGAAGAAGAGCGAGAAATGGTCAGATCACTAATTCATTTACCACGCATTGTTAGTGATATTTTGAAGTCTGAAGATAAAATTAAACAAATTTCTGTTAATCTTTCTAAAGCAACAAATATGCTTTATCTAGGGCGCGGAATAATGTTTCCAATTGCAATGGAAGGGGCGCTCAAATTAAAAGAAATATCCTATATTCACGCCGAAGCCTATGCGGCGGGCGAACTTAAACATGGCCCAATTGCTTTGGTTGATGAAAATATGCCAATAATTATTGTTTCACCATTTGATGAATTAATGGAAAAAACAATTTCTAATATGCAGGAAGTACGTGCTCGTGGCGGGAAAATTATTCTTATTACAGATGAAGTGGGTATTGAGAAATTCGCTATTAGTGATGTTGAAAATATAATTTTACCTACGGTTGATAAATTTGTAGCGCCAATTTCAGCTACAATTCCCATTCAATTATTAGCCTATCACGTTGCTGTTCATCGCGGAACGGATGTAGATCAGCCAAGAAATTTAGCCAAGTCGGTGACGGTAGAATAATGCTAATCTAAGGTCTATGCATCAGAGCTGAATATGGCAAGAAGGGAAAAGAGGCTAATGGGGGAAGCAAGGGGAATAGTTTGGCGGCTAATAAATATTAAGGCTATAATTTCACTTTTTTTATCCAGAAAAAACAAAAGAAATATTCATAATCCTGAAAATGATCTTGAGTTAGCTTTATATAATAGTTTGCTTGGCAATAATTATCTCCATTATGGCTATTTTGCCGATTCTCAAATAAAGGCCGAAGATATTTCGCTTAATTTACTGAAAAAATCTATGGATGATTATGCCTCTCTTTTAGTTTCACGCGTTAAAGAAGGAGAAGAAATTATTGAAGTTGGATGTGGTATGGGAGGATTATTGGCACGGTTTGATAAACAGGGCAATAGGGTGGTCGGAGTTACTCCAAACTTAAGCCAAGTGCGCCATATTGCTAAATATTGGCCGCATATTCAAATTTATAATAATATGTTTGAAGAGCTGGATTGCGATAATGTTGGGCAGTTTGATGTAGTTATTAATTCTGAATCATTTCAATATATCGATATAAAGAGGGGAATTGAGCAGGTTGACAAATTGCTTAAGCAAAATGGCCGCTGGATAATGAGTGATTATTTTGTGATTAATAAGGAAACACATAATAGATCTGGGCATATATTTACCGAGTTTGAGAGCGCCATAAATAAAGCTGGCTTTGTAATAGTGGAAAAAATTGATATTACCGATAATATATTACCAACCCTAAAATATGCTCATTTACTGGCCTCTAATCTTGCTATTCCTCTGGCTGATTTTACTGCAAAAAAATTCTTTTTACGCCACCCATTTTTTGAATATTTATTTGCGCCAGTGGTTGAAAATAAATTGGCCAATATAAGGCTTGATACAATTGATGCAGATATTTTTAAGCGCGATAAAATATATTTATTGATGACAATTAGGCGGAAATAATATTTCAGAATGGATAAATTTTTTTTATCAATATATAAATATATAACCATTCGAGTTTGATTCTTTGACTTAACAAGTTGGGTAAAAATTGACGAAAAAACAGAAGAAAACCGACAAACATGATGAGCATGAACATTTAGTTCATCTGACTTTTGGTCGCCGCTTAACAAATTATTTTTTAACTGGCCTAATGATAGCCGGCCCCATCGGCATTACATTATATATTGCTTGGTGGATTATCGGTGCCATTGATAATTTTGTTAAGCAGATTATTCCTTCTCAATTTAGTCCGTTTGATGCTCTTCCGGTTTATATACCCGGCGTTGGTCTGGTTATTGCTATTGTTGCAATAATGTTATTGGGTTTTTTGGCCGCCAATTTGGTTGGGCGAACTTTGGTGCAATTTGGCGAAAATATACTTTCGCGTCTACCTATGATTTCAACCCTATATGGAGCATTAAAGCAGATTTTTGAAGCAGTAATGGCGCAAAGGGCGAATAATTTTCAGCAGGTTGGCCTTATTCAATATCCGCGTAAAGGTCTATGGGCGATAGTTTTTATTTCAACTGAGGCAAAGGGTGAAGTGGCGCAAAAAGTGCACGGGGAAAATGTAAAGGGCTGTTTTTTGCCAACTACCCCCAATCCAACATCTGGCTTTTTATTATTTATTCCGGAAAGTGAAATAACAATTTTAGATATGACAACAGAGCAGGCTGCTAAATTAATTATTTCTGCGGGGCTTGTTTCGCCTGAATATCAGGAAAAAACCAAAAAATTAGCAAAAAGTTCCGGTGCAGAACAAAAAGCTGCTAAGGAAAAAAGCGAGCAAAAAACCGCTAAAGGGTGAAAGAAAGGGGAGAAAAAGGCTGGGGGAAAAAAGGCTAGGGGAGAAGAAGGTCAAATTTGATATTATATTTAAGGGTTGTAAAAGTCATAAAATCCTTTCTGAGCACTTGAATCGGAAGAAATCAACCGCGTAAAATCGTTTTTGATTCAAACTTAACCAGAGGTGCTCTAGCTGCCAGATCATTCATAACCGTCAGATCAAATTATGACTTTTACAAATTCAACACCATCAATGAGTTTTGCCCCTAACGATTCGCTATATTGATAAGTCGCAGGATGTGTTCAGCGCGAGCCCGGTCCATAATTTCAACCGCTTTATAGTTTGAAGTTCTCAAGTTAAGAAATCTATTTAATTCACTTCTGTCGGGACTTTTTGCTGAACCACCAAGAGTAGTACACGCATATGCCGCCCATAAGCGGCCAATTTCGATGGCAGAGTAATATTCTTGAAATGTTAGCTTATTTTTACCTTGGACTTCGGAGACCATACCAGATACAAACGCATCACCGGCTCCAGTAGGATCTTTAACATCCTCCTCGTCATCAATTAATGGCCAAGCAAAAATAACCCCTTCTTTACCATCGCGATAATTTGCAACAGCACCATAGCGATCAATTGTGATAACAGCGGTGATACAATTTTCTCGGATATAATCTACTATATCAGTTAAGCGCCCTTTTGGGAATTCCGTTTGAAAAAATTGCCTAACTTCACCAATATTAAACTGCATAGAAAAAATATACGGTATAACATCCAACCAATATTCTAGTCGCTTTTGCAATTGACTTTGTCCAAAATTAACAAATATAGGGCATTTATCTTTATAATGATTGATGATCATCTTGGTTAGATTACCTTCACTCTCGTTTGCAGTACGTAAGTGGCCAATAATAACAGCACTTGGTGGCGTTTCTAATAAATCATCAATATAATCCATTAAATTTCTAAAGTGAGTGGGTAAAATATCATAATTACCAGGCTTTTCTGAAAAAATAGTTCTTTTATTATTATGAATTAATACAGTGGCATGGGTTGTCTGGAACCCATTAACTAATAAATCATCCCTAGAAATAAAGTTCTTCGTAACTTCTGATACTCCGCTGGATTTAGCCGTTCTGATAAGTTGATCCTGAATTAGTGCTCCCACGCGATCATTACCCATAGCTATCACAGGAAAGGTATCATTTCCTGCAGCAATTAGACGTGTTGCGTAATTAACACCGCCTCCACCTATCAATTCTTTTGCTGTTACAAGATTTTTTGCACCAACTATAAAATCGTCTGAACAATACAGTGTTCGTTCAGTATTCCCACTACCAAAAACTATTATTGGCGCAGGCCTATAAGATGAATTAGTAATTAAGTTATCAATCTTTTTAAGTATTTCAGATTGTCGTTCCGCAGATTCTTTGTGAAATTTTTCAATTAATGGATTCGGATCATCTCCAAAAATCAATTCATCAATTGTTGAGCCGATATAAGGAATTGATTTGACAAAAGCTTGAGGTATTCGGTGTTTTTTTGCCAACGAATAGAAACGTAGAAGCTTATTCTCGGATTTTTCTGCCATAGGCATAGCCCCAAAACTAAATCTCAAGCAATGCATATATGGAATAACAGTTTCATTGCCGCCAAGCAAGATGGACACCTCCATCAGCCCTGATATTCTGATGGAATTGACCGTTATTTTGTCTATGCCTGTTTGAATGGGTCGTCTAACGGCTAATTTGACCTAGATTATTATGGTTTGGTGGGTTTTTGCTGATTTTGGACGCGGTTAGGCCGTGCAGCCGTCGGCGCGAGACCAAAAATGCCCGTCGGCGCGAGACCAAAAATGCCCGTCGGCGCGAGACCAAAAAACCTTCACGGCGTTAATGAGGAGTAATATCAGCGTCTAAAAATGGTGCGCCCAAGGGGAATCGAACCCCTGTTTCCGCCGTGAAAGGGCGGCGTCCTGACCGCTAGACGATGGGCGCAAAGTGTAGCTTCATATAGTCTGCTTATTCAACTTGTGCAAGTAGCTTTTTTATGTGTAGTGGATTTTTTTCTAACATCCACCAAATTCTACTGCCGTTTTATAGCTTCTGGGCTTCTCTCGCACATCAATATGGATAAATTTTTCATTGGGATAGCACCCTAAACCGCCAATTAGGCGATTTCTCTTAGCAAATGCTATTAATTTATCCTTACTAACGCCCGGAATAAAAAAGTCAGCAGCCATACATTTCATATGATAACTATTTGCAGCCCCCCCCACACTCGCATTATGCCAAGGGGTGCGATAGCCAGAATTCATCACAATCTTTTTGCCAAAATAACCCTCAAATTCCCATATTACATATCTTAATGTCGGACTTAGGCAAACAGCATTTACCCGTGAACTAGTAACAAATGTGCCAAAATCCCTTTTATATGGCCTATATTCCGGATTTGAGCCATTAGCAAAAAATGCTAAGGGGGCGCACGCGCTTAAAGTCAGAATTAAAAAAATTGATGAGGCAAATTTTCGCATATTTTTTACGTTTTTTCAAACTAAATCAATATGCTAACTTTTTAATTGCAATTTTTCTCTAATTTATTTGGTAAAAAATTTATTAATCGTTCAGTCTGTTAAATTTAGTGAAAAATATATTACTAGCACCGTGAATTGGTTATAATTTTCTGTGGATTCACAAAAAAACGAATTTTTTACTCACGAACTCTTAACTTTTCCCCTCAAATCAGGCAAAGTGCGAATCAGCGGGGTCAGCACTTCCAAATGTCGGGCGTTGGAGCAGTTGCTAATGATAGGTAGCTGGTCTGTCCGGCGGACAATGCTGGGTGCGCTTGTTATCAAAAGGAGTTGCCGCCAGAGAGGTTGGTATAAAAGGGGTTGGTATAGAAAAGACTGGTAGTGGATTTGTCGTTTGGTTTGAGTTAGTTAGAGCTCAAAATGGAGGTGGCGCATAAGGTTAACGCATAAGATTAACAAAGAAAACTAGGCAATCATTATTGTAGGTATTTTACCCTTGATTGCAAAATAATGAAAGGTTTTACTATATTATTGCTCATTAGATGATGAGTGTTGATGTGAGGTAATATGTCGGTATATTCGGCTGAATTAGTAGTAGTGGGGGTTTATAGCAATTATGGGGGATAAATTTTCACCAGATGAGATTACTGAAGGATTGGGCGCATCCAAAGAGAATCGGTCAGCCGAGAGTTTGGACGTGCCTGCGCATAAAGGAAATATGGACGTTATAGAAGTTTCCGGTTCTATTAAATGGTTCGATGTTGGCAAGGGGTTTGGTTTTATCGTTCCTGACGATGGATCTGATGATGTTTTGTTGCACGTTACCTGTCTAAGGCGTGATGGTTATCAGACAGCCTATGAGGGAGCGCGGGTTGTTTGTGAGGCTTTAGAGCGCCCAAGCGGAATGCAGGCTTTTCGCATAATTTCTATGGACGAAACGACTGCACGCCACCCCGCGCAAATGAGCGAGCCTAAGACTCATGTCATAGTTGAACCAACGTCAAAACTTGAAAGGCTTAAGGTAAAATGGTTTAACCGTGTTAGGGGCTTTGGCTTTCTTTCAAAAGGCGAAGGCCATCCGGATATATTCGTCCATATGGAAACTTTACGCCGCTATGGTATAACCGAGTTAAGACCGGGTCAATTCGTTTTGGCTCGCTTTGGCAACGGACCAAAGGGATTAATGGTTGCCGAAATCCGCCCCGATGGCTGGGGCGAAGCGCCGAGTTCTCATTGAGGGGTTTGATCTGGCTGTTAAAGCATAGTAACTTATCTGATTTGAGATAAGATAACCGATTCTCGTGGTGTGGATCCTATTAGCGGTGCCTATATGGTGAAGGATTTGAAAGAGATGCTGCTAATTTTTCCTAGTGTCCATCACCTTAATTATCCTCGTACCAGCCATCTTAAAACAATTTTTGCACTCATTGACGATATTAGGGGCGCAAATTTATTCCAGTGCGTCATAAATTAAATCGCATAGGTTATGTTCGACTATTTAGTCTGGTTAAACTGAAAAAATTGCTTTATCTGCTTCAACATAGGGTAAATTTTGTTCTTTTGCTACGGGTTCACAGCTTATTTGTCCCATTATAACATTGAGTCCATTCTTAAGATGTTCATTATTTAGCAATGCCTGCTTCCAACCTAAATTGGCAATCTGCAAAATATATGGCAATGTAACATTGTTTAGAGCATAAGTTGAGGTGCGCGCAACAGCTCCGGGCATATTAGCAACACAATAATGCACAATATCATCAACTATAAAAGTTGGCTCATCATGTGTTGTTGGTCTGGAAGTTTCAAAACACCCTCCCTGATCTATAGCTACATCAACCAAAACTGCACCCCTTTTCATGGTTTTTAACATTGCGCGGCTAACTAATTTTGGTGCCGCTGCACCAGGTACTAAAACCGCACCAATAATCAGATCAGCTTTGCTAATTTCACTGGCTAATAGAGTTTTAGAGGAATAAAGAGCCCTCGCTCTGGCGCTAAAATAATTTTCTAGCCATTCAAGCCTATCAGGATTCATATCAAGAATTGTTACATCTGCATGTAAGCCAACCGCCATTTGCGCAGCATTAAAACCAACAACCCCTCCGCCAATAATAAGCACTTTAGCCGGCTCAACTCCGGGAACTCCGCCCAGCAAAACTCCGCGCCCGCCATGAGATTTTTCTAATGTCGTAGCGCCGGCCTGTATTGATAATCTTCCAGCAACCTGACTCATAGGCTTTAATAGGGGCAACCCTCCCTTATCATCTGTTACCGTTTCATAGGCTATGCAAATGGCCCTAGAATTTATCAAATCCCTAGTTTGCGCAATATCGGGAGCTAAATGTAGATAAGTAAATAAAATTTGCCCTTCTCTTAACATTTTACGTTCATTTGCCTGCGGCTCTTTCACCTTTATAATCATATCTGCTGTTGCAAATATTTCGGCAGCATTATTGATAATTTTTGCTCCAGTCCTTTTATATTCTTCATCATTAGCACCTATTCCTACACCCGCCATAGTTTCTACTAAGACACTATGCCCAGCACTAATTAGTTCATTAGCGCTTTCAGGCGTTAGACCGACCCGATATTCATGATTTTTTATTTCTTTAGGAACGCCAATTATCATTTTCCCCTCCAGTATTTTTATATTTTAGCATTATTTTAGAATATTTTCTTGCGAAACCATCAAACTTTTTCAAAAATAAATGAAAATTTCCTATTATTTTAGAAAACATGCAATATTTTCCTGTTGCAATATATAGGGCAAATAGTGACAAAATTAGGATATATTAACCTTATATTGGTGATTTTACTTATATTTAATGGTGGGCTTTAAGTGTAACTATTTAGGTGAATTATGAGTTTGCAAGCGGAAGGAATTGAAAGAGTGATGGGAGAGGATGATTTAATCGTCTCCAAAACTGATAAAAAAGGTTGGATTACTTATTGTAATAAAACTTGTGCGGATATTGCAGAATATAAAATTGAAGAATTAATAGGTATGCCTCATTCAATTTTACGTTCTGAAGCTATGCCGCGTTGTGTTTTTAAGTTGCTTTGGGATAAAATTTCGCAAGGAAATGAGATATTTGCATTTGTGGTAAATAAAACAAAAAATAATAATCATTATTGGGTGTTTGCGCATGTTACGCCCTCGCGCGATGAGGCAGGTAATATTACCGGCTATCATTCTAATAGACGTAAGCCATTTCCTGAGGCCGTAGAAAAAATAAAGCCTCTTTATAAGGCTTTGCTTGATGAAGAAGCAAAATATAAAAATCGCAAAGAAGGTCTGGCCGCATCTACCGCGTTGCTAAATTCAATTTTGGAGGAGAAAGGGGTTAGTTATGATGAATTTGTTCTCTCTCTCTAATAGTTCATCACTTTATAAAGCAGTTTTTGCGGCCTATATTGTTGCGGCAACGGCGATATTAATTTTTGTCCTTGAGTTTTTTGAGGCACCGATATTATTTATTGTAGCAATTAATTTATTTCAGATTGGTTTGGCCTGGTTTGTAGTTAGGATGATTTTACAAACTAGGAAAGTTTTTCAAAAAATTGGTCAGGTGAGTAAAGCAGTTAAAAATGGAGATTTTCATCACCGCGTTATTGAACATAATGAAAAAGGTGAAGTTGGCGATATTATAAATTGTTTTAACGATTCGATCGATGTTAGCGATGCTTTTGCCCGTGAAGCGCATTTGGCAATGCAGGCATCTGCTGAGGGGCGCTATTATCGTAAAATTATTCTTTCAGGATTAAAGGGATTATTTCGTAAAAGCGCTATTGGCATAAATGAGGCTATTGACGTTATGGCAAAGCACGCAAATAACGCCGAAACCAGTATGAATGAAATTGAAAGAATGTTGGCGGAAAATAAACGCGGAATAGCCGAAATAGCCAGAGTTTTATCGGCGCTTGCTAATATGGATCTCACACAGCGTGTTGAAGGTGAATATGGGGAGGAATTTGAAAAATTAAAAAGAGATACTAACATAGTCGCCGACAGATTAAGTGAGATTATTAAGCAATTGCAGGAGACTTCACATGGGTTAAAGTCGGCAACTGGTGAAATATTGGCTGGGGCAAATGATTTAAGCGATAGGACTACCAAGCAAGCGGCAACCATTGAAGAAACTTCTGCCGC
>WFXU01000014.1 GCA_015490455.1 Hyphomicrobiales bacterium | reverse complement strand
TGCATGTTACCAATATTTTTCGAGTTGGTCGTAAGGAATTTTTAATATATTGATATTTCTGATAATTGTTAATCTCTAACATCCTTTCTCATACAGTTACAATTTATAAAGAATGTCAGAACAAATCTCAACTAATACACGTCAGAATATCGGGGTTGATGGAGGTGTCCATTTTTGATGGATATTTTTGCGATTTCTGCCTTCCGCCTTCCGAAAATATCAATAAAATTTTTTACAAAGGACTATTTATTTTAATCATTTAATTTAATAGCCATTTCAAGCGCATAATAGCTAAATATTGCCATTGCACCCGCCCTTTTGAAGGCAAGAAGGCTTTCTATTATTGCCCCGTCCTTATTTAGTGCTCCATTTTGAGCGGCATATTCAATCATTGAATATTCGCCCGACACTTGATAGGCGAAAATAGGAATATTAAACCTGTCCGCTGCGCGTCTTATCACGTCTAAATAGGGTAATCCGGGTTTAATCATTATCATGTCAGCCCCTTCCGCTAAATCCTGCTCTATTTCGCGCATTGCCTCATCAGAATTGGCAAAATCAAGTTGATAAGTTCTTTTATCTCCCTTTAATAATTTGGCCGAACCAACAGCTTCACGAAATGGCCCATAAAAGTTAGATGCATATTTTGCACTATAGGATAATATTGCCACATTCTCGTAACCATTATCATCCAATGTTGATCGGATAGCGCCAACCCGCCCATCCATCATATCGGAAGGAGCGATAATATCGGCACCCGCCTTTGCCTGTAAAAGGGCAGATTGCGCCATTATTTCAACACTCTCATCATTTAAGATAATATTATTTTCCATTAATCCATCTTGCCCATGTGAAGTATAAAGATCTAGCGCCACATCACTAATAAGCCCAATTTGAGGAACTTTAGATTTTATTTCGCTAAGAGCGCGACATATTAAATTATCGGCATTAAGCGCTTCACTTGCCGTTGCATCGCGTTTATTCTCATCGGCCGCGGCGAAAAGTGCAATCGCTCTTACTCCTTTTTCATAGGCTAATTCTGCTTGCTTAATCGCCAAATCAATAGAGAGGCGGAAAATATTAGGCAGGGTTTTGATTTTTGATTTTTGATTTTTTCCTTCAATCAGGAAGATTGGTAGAATGAGGTCTTTGGGGGTTAATATATTTTCGCGCACTATATCTCTTATCCACTCATTTTGGCGTAATCTTCTAAGGCGCTTCCCCGAAAGAAAACTCATATCATATTTTGCAAAAATTTTGTCCATGTTAGAATAATTCCCTTTTGCCCCAGCTAAAAATCGCTTAGATATAATTTATAAAGTTTATTTTGCCAATAAAATCAAATTTAATTTTCAAAGATAGATGGAAGATGGGAGTTAAGATTTTTTCTACAAAATATATAATGCAATTTTTAGCGCTTATTTCTTTAATATTGGCATTAAGAGATGGGGCGGTTTTGCTGGGTGTTGGTTCTGAACAATCAAGCCCAATAGTAAAATTTGGTTTTTCCGCCTATATATTAATGGCGGCTTTTGCAATTTTTCGTCTATTTTCTTCTGTGGGCATGTGGATCGGTGCGCGATGGGGAGCTCCGCTACAAATCATAGTGATAATAGCCGAGTTCTCTATTTTATTTTCTGCTTTAATAAATATTTATATAGGGTCAATAGGTTTTTCAGTTAGATTGATTTTACTATTTGCCATTATTGCATTATATATTTTTCATTATTTTCGGAATTTAGAAAAATATTAGATTTGATTAACTTTAAGGAATTCTTACTTAAGGTAAGGATTTATAAAGCAAAAAATACGAATCTTTCCAGTAAGATAGAATTAATCTTATTCGTTAATCTGATTTTATTCTGATAATAGTAAATTGCTTTACATAGACACGGCAGAGAATCGTGCATCGATAAATGTGAGGTATAAAATGAGTATAAAATCTGGAGCTGCATTTGCATTGGGGCAAACAGAGCAGAATGAGCAAAAGGGAACAAATGCCCTAAAGCCGCAATATTTAGAAGCCGTATCGCGCGTTGAGCGTTTGCATCGCCGCCTGTTGGATTTAATAAAGGACGAATTTGACCGTATGGGTTGGGACGATATTAACGCAACTCAGGCTTTGATGATGTTTAATATTGGCAATAGCGAATTGACTGCGGGTGAATTGCGCACAAGAGGCTATTATTTAGGTTCAAATGTTTCTTATAATCTAAAAAAATTGGTAGATATGGGGTATATTTTTCAGGAGCGCTCTAAGGCTGATCGCCGCTCGGTGCGCATCAGATTAAGCCCAAAGGGTGAAGAGGTTGCCGAAGTAATTGATGAACTTTATGACAGGCATTTAGTTTCGCTGGAAAAAATTGGTGGGCTCGGTAATGAAGAATTTTCTGGCCTGAATAATGCGCTTGAAAGGCTGGAGCGTTTCTGGGTTGATCAAATATTATATAAATTATAAATTATTGAACAATATTTTGGACAATATCTAGCCTAACGCCTCCCATTGGGAGGCGTTTCTTATTTATGCCCCAAATAAACATTATAAAGAGCCAATTTTTTGGCAAACTAGCAGCAAACTATTGTAATTTATAATTTGAAAGGATAGTTAAGGGTGGCTAGGGATTAATATAGCAGCGAGAATCTGGCAAAATTGGACAAATTTGGGCAAAAATGCGAAAACAAATTATAAATCTTCATTCAAGACGGCGGGCATTAAAGGGTTTAGCTGCTATTTCGGCTTCTGTAATGGTGCCAGGAAGTGTTCTTTCTCCTGCCTATGTTAAGGCAGAGGAAAGCGTGCAAGACATGTTTGCAAGAAACCGTGTTTTGCGTAATATTGATAGAGAGGGAAATACTTTAGCTGCTTTAGAGGCGATTAACTCTGCTGAGCCAATTCTCTCCACAGATACGGCAAATAATCTACATTTGGCCATATTAAAATATGAGGAAATAATATCTAAGGGCGGCTGGAAAGCTCTGTCCAGAAATGTTTATGGTTTAATTGTTGGCAATAAGCGACCTGGTGTAAATTTTTTGCGCAAAAGATTAATCGCTAGTGGAGATCTGTTGAGAGATAAGAAAAATCAAAAGGATATATTTGATGAAGAATTAGATGCGGGATTGCGTTTTTTTCAGGCGCGGCATGGTTTGCAAATTACTGGTAAGGTAGATGCGGAAACTTTCTATGCGCTCAATGTCCCACCAGAAGAAAGATTAGCCCAATTGCGCCTTAATGTTCAGCGCGTCGCCTCTCTGGTTGGAATTTTACAGGATAGATATGTTGTCGTGAATATTCCCGCAGCTTCTATTGAAGCTATAGATTTTTCTGTGGTTTCTCAGCGCCATGTGGCTGTAGTAGGGCGTGAAGACAGGCAGACACCCATATTAAAATCAAAGATTCACCAGATTAATTTTAATCCCTATTGGCATGTGCCAAAATCTATAATCCGTAAAGATATAATTAAATATATGAATGAAGATCCTGATTATCTTAGCAGATACCGCATTAAAATCTATGATGATAAGATGAATGAGATAGACCCTAAATCTATTGACTGGACAACTGATGAGGCTGTCAATTATGCCTTTAGACAAGAGCCAGGCGCAGAAAATTCTTTAGGTCGGGTTAGAATAAATTTCCATAATAAACATGCAGTTTATTTACACGATACCCCAAGCAAGAGCCTATTTGGTCAAAATAGGCGCTTTAATTCTTCCGGTTGTGTCAGGGTTGAAAATGTTGATAAAATGGTTGCCTGGATTTTGAAAAATAATGAGGGTTGGGATTTGGCAAAAATAAATGCCATGTTTGCTTCTGGAAAACGGGTTGATGTAGAGGTTAAAGAGCCTCCGCAGATTTTGACTACCTATATTACGGCATGGGCAAATAATAAGGGAACAATCAGCTTTAGGGATGATGTTTATGGTTTTGACAAAATAGGTAAAGTTAATTTTGAAGAGATATAGTATGAAATTTGGGGTAATTTGTGAATAGGCAAAACCCGCCTGGCGCTGAAGAAATTTTATTTGAATTTTGGCAAGTTGGCTCGCAAATGCGCATTGCTGCAATTGATGCAAAGACCGGAATTGAGGTGATTGCGATTGCACCGTTAAATATTAGCGAGCAACAAATGAAGCAATTAGCAATAAAAAAACTACATCGCCGTCTTGAGCAGTTAAAAAAATAATGCGCTATGTCTGCTTCATATATTTTTCTGGAGCTGGAATATTAATTATCGCCATATTCCCAATAATTATTGATTTAGCTCTTCAGAAAATTCGCCAAAGCACTAAAATTAGAGTGCCAAGTCCGATGCCAATAGAAAGGGGGGAATAAAATTTTCTATCAAACGTCCTAAATGGCTCCTCTGGTGTTATTTCAGCCCATTTTTTGGTAAAGCCAATTAATCCGCGCCCTAAAAATATTATTGCCAAAATAATTCCGCCAAATGTTAGGGTTAGGTTAGGAGCCGGATCGGCCATAGCCAAAATCCAAATTCCAGCAGATAAAACTCCAATACCAACCAATGCTGACATGAGGCGAGGGGGCATTTTTTCTATGTCTTTGAAGCCTGCCACCGTTCTTGCTAAAGTCTTTTGGTCTTTCACTGGATAGTTAAAGCCTAATGCCCACAAAAAATGAACAATAGCAATTGCTAAAAGCGGCACAAAAACCAGTGAGGAAATTCCCATAATCATATTTATCGCCCCTTGTGCGTTGTTGCCTGTGCGCATTGGCAAGCCGCTTGTGCCTCTAATATTGCCTATTCGCTGGTTTTGCCATCAAAATGTTCTTCATTTTCCATAGCTTCTTTTTTCGTAGTATGGACGGTGCCGTCCTTATGTTCTGGCGGGCCATAAATTGTATATAGTTTTAATGGGACATCACCATTATTTATAAGATTATGTTTCGCACCTGCTGGAACAATCATAACATCATCATCCTTAACTTTACTAGCCACACCATCAATTATAATCTCGCCAGTTCCGGCTTCAATTCTGAAAAACTGATCATGAGTTTCATGTACTTCTTCACCAATATCTTCACCGGGATTGATTGTCATTAAAACTAGTTGCAAATTTTTGCCAGTATAAAGCACACGGCGAAAATCACCATTTTCCAAAGTTAATTTTTCAATATCAGCCACATAACCCTTCATAATAATCTCCAATTCTTAATTGTGTAATTTTCTACACCTATATAGTTATTTATTTTTCTTTTTCACTCATATTCACTTAAATATTTACCTGGCAGAATTATATTTGCTAATAAATTACGTTGGTTAGTTATTTTTGCCTCCGATTTGCATAATGATGCGATAGACTAATAATAATAGAATAATCAGCAAAGATAGTGAAACGGCTATTAATTTACTCAATGTAAAAAAATTAGCCATATTGACTATTTTATCATTAATATTTCCTGCGCCTAAGCCAAGCATATTTATAATGGTAAAATTTTCTAAATAATCAAATATCATTGCCACCAGAGCGATTATTATCAAAATAAAACGCCAATTACCCAAGCTGCTAGGAGCTAAAAGCCAATAGGCAAGGCTGATAGTTAAAAATAAAAGAGCTGGAAAAATCATATCAAGCAAACCAGCCTGAATATTTTTATAAAACTCAATAGCCTCTGGTGAAAGCGCATTTAGCATATTTTTTGCTTCAGTCAGCGAATAGCCATTTACGCGTAAATCAAATGGTAATAACCCCCCGCTTTGTCCCACAATAATAGGCAAAGACCAAAATAGCATTATCGCATAAATAATTACGGTAAGAAAAAAACTAAGCCAATAAAGCTTTTTAATATTCACTTGCAACTCCTATATGTTGCAAATTTTGCCAATAACATGGCGTTATTTATCTGGGTGCGCAATTAACATTACGCACCCAAACAGCAATCTAAAGGTTAGTCAAGAGATTTAAGAATATTTTGCGGTGAGGAAACGCCATAAGGATCACTTTCGCAATTATCCTCAAATCCTTCCTCCTCAAACCATTTTTCAATAACCCCATCATTAATAACTGCCGCATAACGCCAAGAACGATAGCCAAATCCTAAATTATCCTTGTTAACCAACATTCCCATTTTGCGGGTAAACTCACCCGAACCGTCGGGAATTAGCTTTACATTTTTAAGATTTTGCGCCTTCCCCCAAGCATTCATGACAAAGGCGTCATTTACCGAAATACAATATATTTCATCAATACCTTTTGCCTTAAATTCGTCGGCCAATTTTTCAAAATCCGGTAATTGGTATGTTGAACAGGTTGGGGTAAAAGCTCCGGGAAGCGAAAACAAAATTACCCTTTTGCCGGCAAAATAATCAGCGGTCGTCTTATTTTCCCAGCGATAAGGATTATCTCCACCAATATTATCATCGCGCACACGAGTGCGAAAAGTTACATCGCGTAATTTATATCCAATCATAATTGCTCCATTTTGCTAGTTTAGAATGTTTCTAATTTAGAATTATTAGCTGCCTATACTATTTTTATATAAATGTCCATTGGTTAATTTAATTAACCGCCATTTTGATAAAATAATTGCTGCTTTCGCACAGCTAATTTATGAGTATATTTAGCCGCTGAGCCTTTGCATGCCTTCATAGGCGCCGGAAAAATAGGCAACCATCCAAATTGTCCACACAAACAGGCTGAATTTATGAAATTGCACTATTAAATTTTCTTGTTTTTTTGCCAAAACTATAATTGCCCAAAAGGCGTGGAAAACCATTAAAATTAGGCCAATAGCGCCGATAATAGTGTGGGGATTAATCAATACGCCCTTTGAATTTAACATCATAAAAATAGTGCCGGCACTATCGGTAAATACTCCGAGTAAAAATGCGTAAATATGCCATTTTTTAAGACGTTTCGCTATATGTTCAGCCCAAACGCCAACTGAATAAAAAATCATGGCAATAGTGAATAATATTGAAGCATATATTGCTAAACTCATTTTTACCCAAACTTCCCCTAAAGTTTATTTAGGTGCTCAATGTTAAGGCGCCTAAGCTAGTAATGGAACTTTCTTTAGTCAATGGCTACTTAGCAGAATTTTGCAAAATACTATCTCTTATTAAAGATTAGATATTCATATATGAAGAAATTATAATATTCTGATTATTGTAGTAATTTATTCTCCCATTTGATTTGCAAAATTATCTTTTGAGTCGAGTTTTGCCTACCCTTTTATTTGCTAAATATTTATAAAACCTATAGGCTAATTAATAGGCTGATTATAAGAGTCGTTGCTTTAGCAAGATGGATAATGGAGCATATTATGTATAATTTATTAACTCTTGATGATGTTAATCTAAGACATAAAAATGTAGTTGTGCGAGTGGATTTTAATTTGCCAATTATTGAGGGAAAAGTTACAGACAGCACAAGAATTTTGCGCTCCGTTCCTACTATTCGCGACATAATTAAAGTTAATGGTAAGGCTATTTTACTTTCGCATTTTGACCGTCCTAAAGGTAAATTTATCAAGGAAATGTCGCTTGAGCAGGTGGTTAAGAAAGCAGAAGAGGTTCTTAATCACGAAATTATTTTTGTAAAAACCGACTGGAATAATATGGATGAAGCTAGAAAAATTATTGCTTCAGCTCCGCTTGGTTCGGTATTTTTGCTGGAAAATACCCGCTTTCATCCAGGAGAAGAAAAAAATAGTTCTAAGCTAGCCAAAAATATGGCTTCTTTGGGAGAAATTTATGTTAATGACGCTTTTTCAGTTTCTCATCGCGCCCATGCTTCAACCGAAGCCATAGCCCATTTATTACCAGCCTATAGTGGGCGAGCATTAGAAAAAGAGCTAAAAGCCTTATCAGATGGGCTAGATAATCCTACCCATCCGGTAATTGCAATTATTGGTGGAGCAAAAATATCAACCAAAATTGATTTAATTGAAAATCTGCTGAAAAAGGTAGATGGTTTGGTTATAGGCGGGGGCATGGCTAATAGTTTTCTTTATGCAATGGAGATTGGTATTGGTAATTCCCTTTGCGAAAAAAACCTTAAGGAAATTGTTGAACGCATTATGGATAAGGCAGATGAAGAACATTGTGCCATTATATTGCCAATAGATGCTAATGTTGCTTGGGAGTTAAAAACAAATGCCAAACATCGTTTTTATGGGCTTGATGCTATAGAGCCAAATGGTATGATTTTGGATATAGGGCCAAGATCTATTGAACGAATTAAGGGAGCGATAGATGAGGCCAGAACAATTATTTGGAATGGCCCATTGGGGGCGTTTGAATATGAGCCTTTTGATGCCGGAACAATAGAAATTGCCAAATATGTAGCTGACAGAACCAAGCAAGGAAATTTAATTTCCGTTGCTGGAGGGGGCGATACCGTTGCCGCTTTGGCTAAGGCTGGCGTTATTGATAAATTTACTTATGTTTCAACGGCAGGCGGGGCCTTTTTAGAATGGATGGAAGGAAAACCCCTTCCGGCAATTGAAGCGCTAAAACTGTCAAGAGATAAAATTAAAAATAAATAAAGGCCTATTTTTGCCAATATTTAGTCATTAAACGATAAAATGCATAAACAAATTTATTTAATTGTTCCTGCTATAACAGAAATGGAATCGCTTTATCAAATGGTTGAAAGGGCTTTTTCGCTCGCAAAAATTTCTGCCCTATTATTGGTTAGAAAAACTATAAATGAAAAAGATTATAGTAAATTAGCAAAAAAAATTATTCCTCTGGCACATATTCATAATTGTGCCTTTCTGATTGATAATAATATTGGATTGGTCAAACAATTAGGGGCAGATGGGGTGCATATTAATAATGATATTAATTTGCTAGAAAAAGCGATTAAGCAATTAAAACCAGAACTGATTGTTGGGTTTGGCAATATAGATAATCGTCATGATGCAATGATTGGGGGAGAATTGGGAGCAGATTATATTTTCTTTGGAGAAATAGAGGGTAATAATGATAATAATGACAAAATTAAAGAGCTTGTTATTTGGTGGGAGGAGACCACTAATGTTCCGGCTATATTAAATTTAACCAATCAAATTTCACATTCCAAAATTTTACAACAGCTTGAATTTATAGCAATAAATAGTGAGATTTTTCATACAAAACAAACAAGCAACCATTTTTTATCAATATTGAATAATATGTCTGCATCTAAAAATGATAAAATTTCATCTTAAAATTATTGCTGGTTTTTTTCTTACCATATTTATCTTTTTATCGCCCACAAAAGCTCAACAGGCAGATGAGGCAAGGGCGATTTCGGAAGAAATATTTGGTCAGAAAGGGCAAATTGATGAGGCTTTTGGAGCTTTTCAGCGCGGCTATTTTTTGACAGCACTTGCTTTGGCTTTGCCGCGTGCTGAGGCTGGGGAAGCTAGCGCGCAAACTCTAATTGCATATATTTATGCAAATGGATTAGGGGTTGCCAAAAATCCAGCTCTGGCTTCAAGCTGGTATAATATTGCCGATAAAAATGGTGATATTAACGCTAGTTTTGAATTGGCGATGCTTTATCAAAATGGTGAAGGCGTGCCAAAAAATCGCAAAAGAGCAGCTCAATTATTCAAAAAAGCAGCAAAGAAAGGACATATTGAGGCAATATATAATTTAGCCCTATTGCATGTTGAAGGGAAATATGCGGAGCCAAATTTATCCATTGCTGCGGGCTTAATGGAAAGGGCGGCAGATTATGGATTAGCCGAAGCCCAATATGATTATGGTATTATGCTAATGGAAGGGGCAGGAGTTGCTCCAAATCCAAAAAAGGGGGCAGAATATATTAAAGGAGCAGCAAATGCTGGCCTTGTTGCTGCGCAAATTGAATATGCGACCATGCTTTATTTAGGCAAAGGAGTTGAAAAAAATATTCCTCTTGCCGCAGCCTATTATAGGGAAGCTGCGTTAAAGGGAAATCCGGTGGCGCAAAATCGTCTGGCAAAATTATTTGCGCTTGGGCAGGGCGTCGAATTAGATCTAGAAGAGGCTGCTATGTGGGGGCTATTGGCAAAAAAACAGGGATTAAATGATAGTATGCTTGATAAATTACTAGTTTCAATCACAAAAGAAGATCTTGCTAAAGCCGAAGAAAGAGCAAAATTTTGGCCTAATCCTCCTCCCGCAAAATAATAATTAGCAAATAATTATGCAAATATTTGCTATATTGTTGGCAAATATAATTTAGATAGTTGCAATAAATGTAACTTTGAGGCAAAAGCCAGATAGATAGAGACCTAACAAAGAAATATAAAATATAAAATATAAGATGAAAATAAATGGTAATGAAATTCGCCCCTCAAATGTAATTGAACATCAGGGGCGCTTATGGGTGGTTGTAAAAGTAAATCATGTAAAGCCTGGCAAGGGCGGGGCTTATGCGCAGGTTGAATTAAAAGATATTGTTTCTGGCACCAAATTGAATGAACGTTTCCGCTCGGCCGAGACTGTCGAAAGAGTGCGGCTTGAGCAAAAGCCACACCAATTTCTTTATGCACAGGATGATATGTTGATATTTATGGATCTGGAAACTTATGAGCAATTGGAACTTTCGGCAGATTTTGTTGGTGAGAGGGCGGCATTTTTGCAAGAGGGAATGACTGTTGAAGTTGAACTTTACGAAGGTAAACCGCTTGGTATTTCCTTGCCGCAACAAGTGGTGCTAAAGGTTGTTGAAACCGAACCGGTTGTAAAAGGGCAAACGGCTGCTAATTCTTTTAAGCCTGCTATTTTAGAAAATGGTATTAAGGTAATGGTGCCACCATTTATTTCGGCAGATGAAAAAATAGTTGTTGACACAGAGGAAGTTAGCTATTTGCGTCGCGCCGAATAATAAATAATATTGGAAAAAATATGGCTCGCTCAGCATTATTAAATATTATGGTTCAGGCCGCAAGTAAGGCCGGACGTTCGCTTATTCGCGATTATGGCGAGGTAGAAAATTTACAAGTGAGCCGTAAGGGGCCGGCAGATTTTGTCTCAAATGCTGATAAAAGGGCAGAAAAAATTATTTTTTCTGAGTTAAAACGCGCCCGCCCTACCTATTCATTTTTAATGGAGGAGGGGGGAGAAATTAAGGGCACTGATGGTCAGCATAGATGGATAATTGATCCACTTGATGGCACGACAAATTTTTTGCACGCTATTCCGCTTTTTGCGGTGGCTATTGCGCTTGAGAGAAATGGTGAAATAGTTGCCAGCGTAATTTATAACCCAATTATGGATGAACTATATACAGCAGAAAAGGGAGCAGGCGCTTGGCTTAATAATAAACGTTTACGTGTGGCTTCCAGAAGAAAAATGGCCGACGCAATAATAGCTACCGGCATAAAGGTTACCGGAACTAGTAATGATATTTTGGCTCTTAGACAATTAGCCGCAATTTCACCCATTTGCGCCGGAATAAGACGCACCGGCTCAGCCTCAACCGATTTGGCTTGGCTGGCTGCCGGTAGATTAGATGGATATTGGGAAGCAAAATTGGGGGCTTGGGATATTGCGCCCGGCTCCTTATTAGTAAAAGAGGCCGGTGGCTTTATTTCTGATTTGAGCGGAACAAATAGAGCGATTGAGAAGGGAGAGGTGCTGGCGGCTAATGAATATATACATGCCAGCCTATTAAAAACCCTAAAATCTATTACTTAACTCACATAATTGACAAAATTAGCTTGCTTCTATTGTCATAATCAAATCCTAAAGTTACATTTAACATTAACTATAGATTTTAACATATTCATTGTGGATAATTATGGCAAATAAATATAGTCCCTATAATCTTAGTAGCCCGATTATTTATTTAATAAAAATGCTGATTTTTTTAATTTTAATCGGGCTGGTAGCAGCTATACTCTCAATAGAATTACTTGGTGCATTTTGGTCTAACCCATTTATAAATGGTTTAATTCTTTTTGTGTTAGCTATTGGTATTGTTCTTAGCTTTAGACAAATATTGCGTTTGTTGCCTGAGGTTAAATGGGTTAATTCGCTCCAATCGGGGGAAGATAATCTTTCTATCAGGCAGCCAGTGCTGCTTTTACCTGTAGCCAGCATTATGCGTGAGCGTTTGGGGGAGGCAATTATTACCCCTGCCAATCTTAGATCAATTCTTGATTCTGTTGGTATGCGTTTGGAAGAAGCAAAGGAAACTTCGCGTTATCTTACGGGATTACTGGTTTTTTTAGGACTTTTGGGAACTTTTTATGGATTATTGCAAACAGTTGCGTCAGTTTCTGATGTTATTCAGGGACTTGATGTGGCCTCAACCAGCACATTAGATTCTTTTAGCGCTCTAAAACAGGGGCTTGAAGCCCCCTTAAGCGGTATGGGAACTGCTTTTTCATCTTCTCTTTTTGGTTTGGCCGGCTCGCTAATATTGGGTTTTTTAGATTTACAAACAAGCCAGGCACAAAATGCATTTTATACCGAGTTGGAAGATTGGATGTCATCAATGACAGAATTAGACCATCCGGTAACCGCAATGCAGGCTTCAGGATTAGGTGTATCAGGAGAAGAAATACAAGCCATTTTAGAAAGGCTTGGTTCAACAATGCAAAGTTCCAATTCATCACAAAATGCAATTCGCGCAATGGCTGAATTGGCGCACGGTATTGACGGCTTAGTCAAACATATAAGGGCTGAACAGGCCGATCTAAGAAATTTTATTACCGAACAGGGAGAGACTAACAAACAATTACGCGATTTAATTGCCGCTATTTTGCGTGAAGAGCAGAATAGTGAACAGGAGTGATTTGATGGTTAAATTATTAACAAGACGCAATAATTTAAGGGCTAGCTACTGGCCAGGATTTGTTGATGCTTTATCCTCCCTTTTGCTTGTTATTATATTTCTTCTCTCTTTATTTGTGCTGGCGCAATTTTTTCTCGGGCAAGAATTATTAGGTAAGGATAGTGCTTTGGCAAAACTTAACTCGCAAATTGCCGAATTAAGCGAATTATTGCAGCTAGAGCAAGCTGAAAAAGAAGATCTTGAAGCAACTATTGCCACATTGAGCGCAACTTTAGCCAGCACTCAAAATGAACGTGATAGTTTAAGCGAACAATTAGCGGGAATTGGTGCCGGTCTCGGTGAAAGAGATGCAACTATTTCAAAGCTAAATGCAGAATTATTAGAAAAGCAGGAAATATCCAGAAAAGCGGCAGCACAAATTACACTTCTTAATCAGCAATTAGCAGCTTTACGCACACAATTAAGCGCATTGGAGCAAGCATTGGAAGTAGCAAAAGAGCGAGAAGAAGAATCAACCATTAAAATTGCTGATTTGGGCAAAAAACTAAATTTAGCCCTAGCCCAAAGAGTACAGGACTTATCGCGCTATCGTTCTGACTTTTTTGGTCGTTTAAGAGAAATTCTTGCTAAACGTTCTGACGTGAAAATTGTTGGTGATAGGTTTGTGTTTCAATCTGAAGTTTTATTTGATGCTGGAGAAGCGCATATTTCAGAAGAGGGGGCAAAGGAAATAGCAAAATTAGCTGAAGCAATTTTGGAACTTGAAAAAGAAATACCCCCCGAAATAAATTGGGTTCTACGCATAGATGGTCATACAGATAAGCGCCCCATATCTACCGCGCAATTTCCTTCAAATTGGGAGCTGAGCGCGGCAAGGGCAATTGCTGTGGCCAAATTATTAATTGAGAAGGGGGTATCGCCCAATAGGCTAGTTGCAGCTGGTTTTGGGGAATTTTCTCCAATTGAACTGGGTGATAGTGAAGAAGCCTATCGTGCTAACAGGCGGATTGAATTTAAGCTTACTGAATAAGTGAGCTATATATTTTAGCTCAGTAAATTACATAAATTTATATTTTGTAGAAATATTAGCAAATCTCGGTAATTTAGCCTATTTTGAGCGTTGCGCGAAATGAAACTCTATAATAATGTGCGCTAAAATTTAACATATATTCAGGGAAAATATGAGCGAAAATGTAAAAAAGGTGGTTTTGGCCTATTCCGGCGGGCTTGATACTTCCATAATATTAAAATGGTTGCGTAATGAATATAATTGCGAAATTGTCACCTTTACCGCCGATTTGGGACAGGGAGAAGAGTTAGAGCCGGCGCGAAAAAAGGCCGAAATGCTTGGTATTAAGGAAATATATATTGAGGATTTGCGTGAGGAATTTGTGCGTGATTTTGTCTTTCCCATGTTTCGCGCTAATGCTCTATATGAGGGGGTATATTTACTTGGCACTTCTATTGCCCGCCCGCTTATTTCTAAACGTTTAGTTGAGATTGCTGCTGAAACCGGAGCAGATGCCATTGCGCATGGGGCAACGGGTAAGGGCAATGATCAGATCAGGTTTGAATTGGCAGCTTATGCCCTAAATCCCGATATAAAAATAATCGCTCCCTGGCGTATTTGGAATTTACAAAGCCGCACTAAATTAATTGAATATGCCGAAAAAAATCAAATTCCGGTGCCTAAGGATAAGCGTGGAGAGGCTCCCTTTTCTATTGATGCTAATCTGCTTCATACTTCTTCAGAAGGTAAAGTGCTTGAAGATCCAGCAAAAAGAGCTCCTTCTTATGTTTATCAGCGAACAATAGATCCGCTTAATGCGCCAAACGAGCCGGAAATTATCAAAATTGGCTTTGCTAAGGGTGACGCTATTTCCATAAATGGAGAGAGAATGTCTCCTGCTAATTTATTGAGTAAATTAAATGAATATGGCAGAAAACACGCTATTGGCCGTCTTGATCTGGTTGAAAATCGCTTTGTAGGAATGAAGTCGCGCGGAATATATGAAACTCCGGGTGGAACTATTTTATTGGTCGCACATAGGGGGATAGAATCAATTACCCTTGATAGTGGAGCAGCACACTTAAAGGATGAAATTATGCCGCGCTATGCCAAATTAATCTATAATGGATTTTGGTTTTCACCAGAGCGGGAAATGCTGCAGGCACTAATTGATGAAAGCCAAAAATTTGTCAGCGGAGAAGTTGAAATAGAGCTTTATAAAGGTTCGGCCTCTATTATAGGTAGAACTTCTCCATTTTCCCTTTATTCGGAAGATTTAGTTACTTTTGAGGAAGGATCGGGCCTTTATAATCATCAAGATGCGGAAGGCTTTATCAAATTAAACGCATTAAGGCTAAGAAGTTTGGCTAGTAGGAATCGCAAATTAAATAATTAACTCGTCGTCCCGTGAAGAATTTTATTATACGGAAATCAGAAATCAGAAGGCAGAAGGCAGAAGGCGGAGACGTATTAGTTTCAATTTGGTGAGAGGGTGAAAAAATAGCACCAACTCTTTCATATTTTTGCTATTACATTCGCATTTATGCGTAGTTTTCCTGCAATTTTGATGGATATTTTTCCGGCTTCCGACTTTTGTCTTCTGTCACTCGCCCTTGCTCTCGACATCTATCGTTTCCAATATTCAGTTTATATGTGATAGTGTTTCAAAGAACTTTCTTTTGCAGAGTAAAACTAGTATATAATTCCGGTAAATTGAGTTAGTTGAGGTTGTGGGAACGATTGTGGGATGTGGTT
>WFXU01000013.1 GCA_015490455.1 Hyphomicrobiales bacterium | reverse complement strand
ATTTTTGGCGCCCATCACTCCTCCGGAAACCGGCGCATCAATATAGGATAGATTATTTTGCTTCGCTTTAGCAGCCAATTCTCTACTTGCCTTAACATCAATGCTAGAGCAGTCAATTATTAAAGAATTCTCCTTACTATTAGCAAATATTGCTCCATTTTTCCCCTTGCCAAGCATAATTTCTTTTACATCTTTTGTGCTTGGCAGCATAGAGATAATTATGTCACAATTATTTGCGATATGGACAATATTTTTACCCCTCTTAGCACCGCAATTTTGCAGTTTTTTACTATTTTCCTCCCTTATATCATAAACAATAATATTATGTTCCGACTTAAGCAAATTTTGCGCCATCGGAAAGCCCATATTACCAAGCCCAATAAAACCAATATTTGTCATTTTTCTCCCGTAAAAATAAATTTTATAAATATAAATATTGAGAATAATTACCATTAATATATAGATTATCCTACTTCTCTCTCGACAGCCAGAAAAAGGTAAGCTAAAAGCGAAATAGGTGGATGATTTGGATAAATGAGCAATAAAGATTATAAATTAATAACAATTTTTGGCGGTGCAGGCTTTGTTGGCACGCAATTAGTGCAGCAATTGGCCAAAGAAAATTATCGTATCAGGGTTGCGGTTCGCCGTCCCGACTTAGCCGGTCATGTTATTCCGCTTGGTGAGGTTGGGCAAATTGTTCCAATTCAGGCAAATATTCGTGATTTTGCTTCGGTTACGCGCGCGATAAAAGGAGCCGATATTGTAATAAATTTGGTTGGTATAAAATATCAGTCAGGTAAGCAGACATTTAAATCTGTGCATATAGAAGGCGCCAAAAATATAGCCCTAGCCGCAAAAGAAGCAAATATTAAAGAATTTGTGCATATGTCCGCTCTTGGCGCCGATATAAATAGCGATAGTCTTTATGCTCAAACAAAGGCTAAAGGAGAGCAAGAAGTTCTTAAGCTATTTCCTAAGGCAATTATAATGCGTCCCTCAATTATTTTTGGCCCAGAAGATGAATTTTTTAACCTATTTGGCGCCCTTAGCGCAATTTCACCCATTTTGCCATTAATTTGCGCCGACTCATTATTTCAACCAATTTATGTTGGCGACGTTGCGAAGGCTTTTTCTCTTGCAGCTTTAGGGAAAGCAAAAAGAGGCACTATTTATGAATTAGGCGGTAATGAAATATATTCTATGCGTCATCTTATGCAGGAAGTAATCAAACAGAGCGGGCGAAATAATATATTAATACCAATTCCCCTCTGGCTAGCCAAAATAAAAACCTTTTTTCTACAAATTCTACCCTCACCAATCATAACTATTGATCAGCTTAATATGCTAAAAAATGGTAGTATCATATCAAAAGAAGCAATAAAATCACGCCGAACTCTTAAAGCTTTGGGTATCAGACCCACCACCATTGAAGCAATATTACCAAGCTATATGTGGCGCTTTAGGAAAGAAGGCGAATATGAAAAATTGCAAAATATTTAGATATATTCAAATTTAATACTAAAATAGAAACAAATAAGTAGTTTAACCCATTGGTTGCTCTACTTGGGATTAACGCTAATTGTTCCAACATATGCTTGAAATAAAAGAATCAAAACCCTGCCCCTTGGGCAGATAGTTCTTTAGGCAAATAAAGGGACAAAAAATGGAACAGCAAATATCAGAAAAAGCAGGTAAAGTTCACTATACAAAAGGAAAATTTATTGATGCAATTTTCTCGGTTAAGGGTCGGGTTATGCTCTTATGCATTGTCCCAATATTGGCGGTAATTTTCCTGGCAGCTAAAGTGTCTTTACAAAATCTTGACATAGTCAAAGACAGTACTGAAGTCATTGAGGCAGTTGAGATAGCACCCCTAATTGCAGACCTTATTCATACTCTGCAAAATGAAAGAGGGCGATCCGCTGGTTATTTAGGACGTTCCCAAGCTGCCTTTGCTGATAGTTTAAGAAGTTCCAGACCACAAACCGATAGCGCTATCTCTGCCCTTAGAGCAAAAATATCAAGCGCGCAGGCAGAAGGGAAATATAATGATTTTAACGGAAGCTTACCCACTGCAATGAATAGGTTAGAGCAATTAGGAACAATGCGTGAAAGGGTTAATTCACGCTCAATTTCCAGTTCGGAAATGGCGGCCTTTTATACTTCCACAATCAACGAATTTATTAAGGTGGTTGATGAAGCATTATCTTATGCTAAAACTGTTGAATTAATGAGACGTTCAGTCTCTTACATGACTATTCTACACCTAGTTGAAAGTTCCGGACTTGAAAGGGCGCAAGGGGCACTTGGCTTTGGTAATGGGGCGTTTACTGCAAGAAATTTCCAGGAATTTGTCAAATTAGGCGGACAAATTGAATCACAGATTAGCCAGTTTAAGAATTATGCGACAAAGAAAGAATTACAACTTTATAATGAAATTGTCGCCAATAATCCAGCAGATAGCCTTAATAAAATGCGCAAAATTGCATATGCCTCTCCCTTTGGCGAATCAATTGAAAAAATTTCTGCCCTGGACTGGTTTGAAGCTAGCACCGCCAGAATTAATGCGCTGGTAAAGTTAGAAAAATCTCTAATTAAGGATATTGTCAAACAGGCAGAGGCCGAAAGATCTGCTGCTATGGCTGGCCTTTGGTTCATTATTGCACTCAACGCTGCAATATTAATTGCTACAATTTCTTTAGCTACAATAATTATTCGCTCAATAACCAGACCTTTAAGTCAATTACAGGATTCAATGGCCCTATTGGCTGAAGGTGAATTTAATATAGATATTCCTGGCATTGACAAAAATGATGAACTTGGCGATATGGCGCGCGCAGTGGAAATATTTAAGCAAAGCGGTATTGAAAGAAAGCGCCTTGAAAGCGAAAATGAAAGAGAGCAGCTTATTCGTGCTGAGAGGCAAGAGCAAATTGATAGATTAATCGCCTCATTTAGAGAGCAGGTTGGCGTTGCTTTAGAAGCTGTATCCAATAATGCTGGGCAAATGAGTTCAACCGCAAATACATTAACAACCATTGCTAATAATACTTCCGGCCAGGCAAATGAGGCGGCAAATTCCTCACAATCTGCATCTGAAAATGTGCAAGCAGTTGCTGCTGCCGCCGAACAATTAGCCGCTTCAATTGAAGAAATATCACGCCAAGTTTCAAAAACAAATTCAATAGTAAATGATGCCAATGAAGCGGCCAATTCTACCAATGAGAAAGTTACTGCTCTCGCTTGCGCAGCGCAAAAAATTGGTGATGTTATTTCCCTAATTCAGGATATTGCTGAACAAACTAATTTATTGGCGCTTAACACCTCTATTGAGGCAGCGCGCGCTGGAGAAGCGGGTAAAGGCTTTGCGGTTGTTGCTTCAGAGGTTAAGAGTTTAGCCAACCAGACCGCTACGGCTACTGAAGAAATATCCGCACAAATTGCCGACATTCAAAATTCTACCTCTGATGCGGTTGCTGCTATTGAAGAAATTACCCGCACTATGGCGGAAGTTAATTCTTATACCGCTTCCATTGCTTCAGCGGTTGAAGAGCAAGGAGCGGCAACCGCTGAAATATCGCAAAGCGTCGCTCAGGCTGCCGCTGGCACAAAACAAGTTGTCGGCTCAATGGAGATTGTAACATCTTCGGTTGAGGAAACCAATGCCAGCGCTGCACAAGTCTTAGAGGCTTCAGAAGGAGTTTCAGAACAGGCCAAAACCCTACGGCAAACGGTTGATGACTTTTTGGCAAAAGTTGCCGCTGCATAATTTAGCTTAATAATAAACTAAAAGGGCTTACAAAATATCAATGTAAGCCCTTTTTGCTTTAGGCTTTATCTAGCGCCTGCTCAATATCGGCAATAATATCGTCCTTATGTTCAATACCAACTGATATTCTGACCAAATCTTCACTAACGCCGGCGCTTTTTAATTCTTCATCACTTAATTGGCGATGAGTTGTTGATGCGGGGTGGCAGGCAAGCGATTTGGCATCACCTATATTTACTAAGCGTAAGATAAGATTTAGTGAATCAATAAATTTAGCGCCAGCCTCTCGCCCGCCCTTAATACCAAAACTTAAAATTCCAGAAGCCTTACCTTTGGTAATTTTTTGCGCAATCTTATAATATTCGCTATCACTTAACCCGGCATAATTTACCCAACTAACTTTTGGGTGATTTGTCAGCCATTTAGCAAGCGCTAAGGCATTTTCATTATGGCGCTCCATTCTTAGTCCTAAAGTTTCAAGCCCTTGTAAAATAAGAAAAGAATTAAAGGGAGAAATAGCTGCTCCCTTATTGCGTAAAGGCACAACGCGGGCGCGCCCAATATAGGCAGCCTCCCCTAAAGCTTCTGTATAAATAACCCCGTGATAAGAAGGATCAGGCTCATTTAGAACGGCAAAACGGTGCTTATTTTTTACCCAGTCAAATTTGCCACTATCAATAATAATGCCGCCAATAGTAGTTCCATGCCCACCAATATATTTAGTAAGAGAATGCACGATAATATCTGCGCCAAATTCAATCGGGCGGCATAAATAGGGGGTGGCAACAGTATTATCAACAATTAGCGGTAATCCATATTTATGAGCAATCTGCGCTAATTTTTCTAAATCAACTATATTGCCGGCAGGATTGCCAATTGTTTCGCAAAAAATTGCCCTTGTTTTATCGTCAATTAAATCTTCAATTAATTTATAATCATCAAATGAAGCAAAACGAACATCTATTCCCTGTTTTGGCAAACTATGTTTGAATAGATTATAAGTGCCGCCATAAAGTTGCGAAGTTGAGATAATATTCTCTCCCACTTGGGTGATAGTTTCTATGGCATATGTTATTGCCGCCATGCCTGAAGCTAGACCAAGTGCGCCAATTCCACCCTCCATTTGCGCCAATCTCTGCTCTAAAACGGCGGTTGTTGGGTTCATAATGCGGGTATAAATATTTCCTTCAACCTTAAGATCAAATAAATCTGCACCATGTTGTGTATCATCAAATGTATATGATGTAGTTTGATAGATGGGCACGGCGGCAGCCTTTGTGGTTTGTTCAGAAGAATAGCCAGAATGTAATGCGATAGTTTCTAATTTCATAATTATCTCCTTATTTTCGCGCCCATTTTATTGATTTTTTTCCCTTTTGCCAGCTACAAAACAAAAATTCTTTCTGCCATTTTTGCTCCAATTAAAATTTCTATCTATGATTATAGATATTTATAGTATGTTTGTTGGAATAATTTTTACTGGAGCAAAACTTATTTGAAGGAATATATATTTCGCCCTTGCTTATAAAATATTCTACCTATATCTGGTCTGTTGGAATTAGGAGAGAAAAATGAACACAACAATAATTAAACCTAGATGGTCTTTTTTGACTATCGCTCTAATGGTTATTGGTTTTATTTTATGGTGGCCTTTGGGCTTAGCAATGCTTGCCTATATTCTTTGGGGTGAATATTTTGGCGGTTCCAGTGAAAGGGTTGAAATTTTTATTGATGAAGTAAAAAACCGGATAAAAAAACATAAGGGTGATTTTCGCTCTTCTTATAATGGTTATAATAGTAGCGGTAATGCGGCATTTGATGAATATCGCAAAGAACAATTAAGGCGTTTAGATGAGGAACGCCGCCGCCTTGATGAAGAAGTGCGTGAATTTAGAGAATATATGCATAATCTTCGTAAAGCGCGCGATCGGGAAGAATTTGATCAATATATGCGATCGCGAAAAAAACGATATTATGATTATGATGCTGACATAGGCAAAGAAAGAGACAAAGATATATAAGGATAATTCAGCTAGCGTTTCCTCTTAAGAGTGAGGCGCTATTTGTCAAAAATCCGAAATAATTCCCTTTTTCTCCCAATCCCCATATCGGGTTGGCTCTAGTCCCGTTGTGCCGCCAATTTCCCTTGGCATTTGCCCTTGCTCTTTTGCCAATTTTCTTCGCCGGATTTGCGCTTCTTTAAGCGCTCGCTTTGCTATATTATCTAGCGGCTCTTTCTTTCCTGATTGAACAAATATATTTTTATTCATAATATTGCTTAGTCCCATATTGAAATATTACAATAACAATCTGGCAAATTTTAATTTGGCAACTAATTGAGAAATTAATTGAATAATAAATTTACAAAAAAAGCAAATAGTTCAACAAAAATTGCTGGCCTTTCTGTTCGGCAAATAGCGGCAAAAAATCTAGCAAAAATATTTAATGGCGCTCCCTTTATTCCTATTAGCGAAAAAGAAATAGCTGATGGGCGAGATAGGGCATTGGCAAATAAGCTAATAAATATTGCCCTAAGGCGACATGGGCAGATAAAATATATTATAAAACAGCTGATAAAGAGGAAATTGCCAAAAAATTCCGATATTTTTACCGCTCAATTATTCATTGCAATAGGTGAATTATTATTTTTGCCCAGAGCAACTGAATATAGCTCTATATTTGTCAATGTTGAGGCAGTTAAGACAAATAGAAAAATTTCTTATTTAAGCGGCCTGATGAATGCTATACTTAGAAATATTCAGCGGGAAAAAGAAAAATATATTAGTCTTAGTGACGAATTATTATTTCCTAATTGGCTTTATAAAAGATGGCAAAAATTTTATGGCGCTGAAAAAATAAATAGCTTCTCCCATTCATTGCTTAATAGTGCCCCTTTAGATCTTGTTCTTAAAAATGAAAATGATGAGGAACTTATCAAAAAATTAAACGCTAACAAAATTTTCAAAGATTCCTTTCGTATTGAAAGGCGCTCCTTAAGCGTGAAAAATATATATGGTTTTAATGAGGGTAGCTGGTGGGTGCAAGATATTGCGGCCAGCCTTGCTGCAAGATTAATAAATCTAAAAAAGGGTAGTTTAATATTAGATATGTGTGCTGCTCCGGGTGGAAAATCAGCCCAATTGATAAAACAAAATTATAATCTAACTGCTCTAGATATAGATGAGAAACGTCTTGAAATATTGCGGCAAAATCTTAAGCGAATAAATTATTCAGCCAAAATTGAATTAGCGGATAGCACAATTTATCACCCCAAAAAATTATTTGATGGGGTGCTGCTTGATGCTCCCTGCACAGCGAGCGGAACATTTAGGAGACATCCGGAAATATTATTTCAAAGGAAAAAGGAAGATATTTTTAATCGGGTAAAATTACAAAGAGATTTAATTAAAAATGCGATTAAATTGCTTAAACCAAATGGCCTATTTATTTATGTAACTTGTTCTTTAGAAAGAGAAGAGGGCGAAGAGCAGGCTAATTGGATTTTGCAAAATTTTGCGCAAATATCGGCCTATCCAATCAGAAAAGAGGAAATTATGGGTTTTAGACAATTTATTGATGAAAATGGCTATGTTAGGACCCTGCCAATAAGAAATTGTTTCAAAAATATAGCGCAGAATATTAGCGGCAGTATGGATGGTTTTTTTATTGCCCGTTTTAGGCGAAAATGACTATATTTTGTAAATTTTGTGCACAAGAAAAAAATTATATGTAAATAATGATAATTGGTGATAATTAATTGCCAATTGTGAAGGGGTAAAAATGCAAATGGAGCAAAAGGTTAAATTGCGTCGGGCGTTAATTTCAGTTTTTGATAAGAGGGGAATTGTTGAATTTGCACAAAATTTAGCGGATTTGGGCGTTGAGATAGTCACTACCGGAGGCACCAGAAAATTACTACAAGAAAATAAAATAAGCACAATTGATATTTCAGAACTTACCGGTTTTCCTGAAATGATGGATGGGCGGGTAAAAACTCTGCACCCAAAGGTTCATGGCGGCTTATTGGCAAAACGCGATAATGAAGCACATAAAAGCTCAATGCGTATTCATCAAATTCCCAATATTGATATGGTGGTGGTTAATCTTTATCCCTTTGAAAAGACAATAAGAAGTGATGCCTCTTATGATGAAATAATAGAAAATATTGATATTGGCGGGCCGGCTATGATTCGTTCTGCCGCTAAAAATCATGCATTTGTTACGACAATTATAGATCCGGCTGATTATGGAGAAATAATAAATGAGCTTAAAGAGCATGGAGATATTTCACTAAAGAAGCGACAAAAATTAGCAGCCAAAGCATTTGCCCGCACTGCAAGCTATGATGGCGCCATTGCTAATTGGTTTGCCAAAATTCTTGATTATAAAGAGGTGAATTGGCGAATTTTTGCCGGCAGATTAAGTGAAATAATGCGTTATGGGGAAAATCCACATCAATGGGCGGCCTTTTATAAGGATGAATCTGAGATAATTGGTGTTGCCAGCGCCAAACAAATTCAGGGGAAAAAACTTTCCTATAATAATATAAATGATACAGATGCGGCTTTTGAATTAGTTAGCGAATTTGACCCTGAAAAATCTGCTGCTGTTGCAATAATTAAACATGCTAATCCTTGCGGAGTTGGGCTAGCAGAAAATTTAGATATTGCTTACCAAAAGGCACTTATGTGCGATAGAAAAAGCGCATTTGGTGGAATTGTTGCCCTAAATCGTGAAATTGATGAAAAAACGGCCAGAGAAATTGTTAAAATTTTTACCGAAGTAATTATTGCCCCTGCCATAAGTCCAAAAGCGCAAGCAATTATCGGTGAAAAGAAAAATCTGCGCCTGTTAATCACTGGTAATATTGCTGATGTTAAGGCAAAATCTCTACAGGTAAAATCGGTAATGGGTGCTATGTTAGTGCAGGAGCGCGATAATAAAAATATTGATGATTGTGAATTACAAATTGTTAGCAAAAGGGCACCAACTGAGCAGGAACTAGCAGATCTAAAAATAGCGGCAAAAGTTGCCAAACATGTTAAGTCAAACGCCATTGTTTATGTAAAAAATGGTGCAACTGTTGGAATTGGCGCAGGGCAGATGAGTAGAATTGACTCTACAAAAATTGCTTATCAAAAGGCAAAAGAGGCGGCAAAAGAAGCTGGAATTAGAGGAGCCTTAACTAAGGATTCGGTTGTTGCATCGGACGCATTCTTTCCCTTTGCTGATGGCTTATTGGCGGCAATTGAAGCTGGTGCAACTGCGGTAATTCAACCGGGAGGCTCAATCAGAGATGATGAGGTGATAGAGGCGGCAAATAAAGCAAATATTGCTATGGTCTTTACCTCAATGCGCCATTTTAGACATTGACTTGTCTATGAAGTTGTCCGTGAAGAATTTTAATATTGCAAAATTTTGCTTCTAATGTGTAGTTTTCTTAAATTTTAGTGGATATTTTTGCGTTTTCTGCCTTCTGCTTTCTGATTTCTGAACAACAAAATTCTTCATCAGAAGACTAATTATTAAATTGCTGCCAAAAGTGGCAAGCTATGCTACGTTCTCTGCCAATATGTTCAATTTTTGGCCGCTCTTTGCTGCAAATTGGTTTAGCAATGGAACAACGCGTCCTAAAGCTGCAGCCAGATGGCGGGTTTATTGGTGAGGGTATTTCTCCCCTAAGCCCCTCAATTGACTTTTCCCTAGCCTTTTTTGGATCCGGAATAGGAACAGCTTTGAGCAATGCTTTTGTGTAAGGGTGCTTTGGGTCTTTATATAATTCGTCAGATGGAGCTAATTCAACCATTCGCCCAAGATAAAGCACCATTATTCTATTTGAAACATGCCTGACAACACTTAAATCATGCGAAATAAAAACTAAAGTCAGCTTAAACTTTTCTTTTAGGTCGCTTAAAAGATTTAATATTTGCGCCTGCACCGAAACATCAAGGGCAGAAACAGGTTCATCGCAAACTATTAATTTTGGCTCAGTAATTAATGCGCGAGCAATGCCAATACGTTGCGCCTGACCGCCGGAAAATTCGTGTGGAAAGCGCGTTAACATCTCGGGCAAAAGCCCAACCGCCTCCATCATTTTTAGAACCCTTTGGCGCCGCTGTAACTGGTCTAATTCAGGCATTAAGGTTCTAAGAGGATCAGCAATAATTTCACCTACTGTAAGACGTGGATTTAAGGAGGCTAATGGATCCTGGAAAATAATCTGTAAATCTTTTCTAAAGGGGCGCATATGGCGTGAGTTAAGTTTGGTCAAATCATTGCCCAACCAAACCACTTGTCCATTATCTGGCTCTAATAATTGTAAAATACAGCGTCCTAAAGTTGATTTACCACACCCGCTCTCACCAACAATACCTAAAGTTTCACCCTTTTTGAGAAGAAAATTTATATCCTCTATCGCGGTTAGAATTTTCTTCTTACCAAACAGCCCCCCAGATATAGGGAAAGTCTTCTTCAAATCTTTAACTTCTAATAGAATTTGGTTCATTTTTCCCTCCCCTCACGCTTTAATTCACCTTTATAAAAACAGGCATTTGCCCGGCCATCGGCGGTATGAACCAATTTTGGAGCTTCTTTTAGACAACGCTCCAATTTGAAATCACAACGCGGGTGGAAAGCACAACCCGAAGGTAAATTTTCAAGGCTCGGAGGCAATCCACGAATCGGATCTAAACGCAGTTTGGGATTATCAACATGTGGGGTAGAATGAAGTAGGCCAAAACTATAGGGATGGCGGGGTGTATAAAATATTTGTTCAACATTACCCTGCTCAACAATTCTTCCAGCATACATAACCAGCATTCTATCAGCAATTCCCGCAACCACCCCCAAATCATGCGTTATTAAAATCAATGAAGTGCCAAAATCTTTTGTCAATCCCTTAAATAAATCCAACATTTGCGCTTGCACCGTAACATCAAGCGCGGTGGTCGGTTCATCGGCGATTAATATTTCTGGCTTACAAGAAAGAGCAATAGCAATCATAACTCTCTGGCGCATACCGCCTGATAATTCATGCGGAAAGCGATTTATTACCTGTTTGGCATCTGGTAAATGCACCGCATCTAACATTCTTATTGCTTCTTTTTTTGCCTCTGCATTGCTCATTCCCTTATGCAGGGTTAAAACTTCTATCATTTGTTCAGAAATTCTAATGAACGGGTTAAGTGAAGTCATCGGGTCCTGAAAAACCATTGAAATTTTATTGCCGCGAATCTTATTTAATTCACTTATTTCTAGGTTAATTAATTCGCGTCCAGCAAATTTTACCGAACCTTCAGCCTTACCATTTTCCGCCAATAACCCCAAAGCTGCTAGCATGGTCTGGCTTTTACCTGAACCGCTTTCACCAACTATGGCAACGGTTTCTCCTTTTTCTATATTAAAGGAAACATTATCAACCGCCTTAACAGTGCCGCTAAAAGTAGTAAAATTTACACTTAAATTCTTAAATTCCAGAAGGCTCATTTTACTCTCTCTACCTATCTTTCGGATCGAGTGCATCACGCAAACCATCCCCAATGAAAAAGAAAGAAAATAATCCCGCAACAAAAAAGGCCAAAGGAATTAATAATTGCCATAGTCTGCCATGCAGCACAGTTTTTGCTCCATCAGATATTAGCGCCCCCCAAGAAGTATTGGGTTCCTGCACGCCAAGACCCAAAAAGGAAATAAAACTTTCCGCCAAAATCATTCCGGGCACTAAAAGCGAGGCATAAACAATAACCACACCCAAAAGATTGGGGATAATATGGCGGGCAATAATAGTGAAATGATTTGCACCCCCAGCAATTGCAGCCTCAATAAATTCTTTATTTTTAAGCACCATAGTCTGCCCGCGCACAATACGCGACATATCAAGCCAAGAAATAAGCCCTAAACCAACAAAAAGCATAAAAATAGAGCGACCAAAAACTACCAATAATAAAATCAACACAAACATATAGGGAATTGACATTAATATATCTACTAAGCGCATCATGAAACTATCAATTTTACCACCGAAATAACCCGCAATTGCCCCATAAAGCGTGCCAACAATTACCGCAATAAGTGCGCCAACAAAGCCGACTAATAGAGATATTTGCGTCCCTTGAGCAACGCGGACAAATAAATCCCTACCTAAATCGTCAGTGCCAAAATAATGACCATTGGCCAGTGAGGGCCTGCCCAATTCATTAATTGAACCAAGAATCGCCCAATCTATTTCTTCATTATTCCATTTAGAAATATAGGGCGCCCCAAAGGCAAAAATAACTATTAATATCAGAACAATTAGACTTGTCACCGAAGCCTTATTTTTGAAAAATCGTCTAAAAGCATCAGCCCATAAAGAATGGCTTTTACCCATTTCCTTAGAGGCTATATTTTCTGCCATTTCAGCAATTTTTTTTGCGCCAATTACCATTTTTACCATATATTCTAATATCTTATTTTTGGGTCAATCCAGGCATAAAGAATATCTACCAAAAGATTGAAACTAATTGTTAGAAAGCCAAATAAAATCGTTATTCCCATAATTACAGAATAGTCGCGATTTAACGCTGAATTTACAAATTCTCGCCCTATTCCACCGGTTGAAAAATACATATCAATAACAACTGAACCGGTTATCATGCCAACAAAGGCTGGTCCTAAATAGGTAATAACGGGAAGTAAAGCGGGTTTTAACGCATGTTTGAAGATAATTCTACGCCAAGAAAGCCCTTTTGCCTTAGCAGTCCTAATAAAATTAGAATTTAGCACTTCTAACATTGAAGAGCGCATAATTCTGGCAATAGAGGCCATATAAGAAGTGGATAGGGCAATAACGGGCATGATTATATATTGCCATTGTCCGCCGTGCCAACCCCCACCCGGCAACCAGTTAAGCCACAGGGTAAAAATAATAACTAAAATAGGTGCCATAACAAAATTAGGCAAAACCTGCGCCCCAATGGAAATGCCAACTGCAAAATAGTCAATCCAACTATTGTGAAAAATAGCCGCAATAATACCCAAACTCACCCCAACAGAGACCGCAACAATAAATGACCAGAAACCATAGGTTAAAGTTACCGGGAAACCTTGTGCTATAACATCATTTACCGTTCTGTCCTTATAGCGAAAGGAAGGACCAAAATCTCCCCGCGTTACAATACCAACAATATAATCAATTAATTGTTGGTGATATGGCTTATCCAGCCCATATTTAGCCTCAATATTTGCCAAAACCTGTTCAGGCAAAGGGCGCTCGGACGTAAAAGGGCCTCCTGGTGCAGATTTTATCAAAACAAAAGAAATTATTATCAAAATCAACATTGTTGGAATAGCGATAGCTATCCGTCTTAAGATAAATCTGAACATGAATTATAATTCCACCCGACAAATGGTTGGCCCCGCATAAATTTACGCGGAGCCAAAATATTAAAGATTATTTTTCAACTCTATATAGATCACGGCTATACCAATTTTGTTCAACATTATTGACTGGCCATGAATCTACAAGTCCCGGATCTAACATAAACACTGCTGTATAATGATAAACCGGAATTATTGGCATTTCTTCTGCCATAATTTCCTCAACCTTCGTATAGTTGGCATTTGGATCTGCGGCAGTTCTCGCATCCTGCATTAATTTATCAATTTCTGCATTTGAGAACTTACCATCATTATAACCGGAAGGGGTGGTCATCAGATCTAAGAAGGTTGAAGCCTCATTATAATCACCACACCAGCCGCTGCGTGCTAACTCGAAATCCTGTTTACTGCGAGTTTCAAGAAATACTTTCCATTCCTGATTAGCCAAAGTAGCTTCAACACCGAGCTTTTGTTTCCACATTTGTGCGGCAACAGTTGCTATTTTCTTATGGCCTTCGGAAGTATTGTATAATAGCTCAAATTTGAGCGGATTATCGGCATTGTAGCCGGCAGCTTCCATTAGCTCTTTGGCTTTTGCGTCACGCTCTGCCTGAGTCATTTTCGCATATTCAACATCGGGTGGTGTGAAGTTTGCAGTTGCAGCCGGAGTAAATGTATAGGCTGGGAATTGCCCTCCCTTTAACACTTGCTCGGTTATGATATTTCTATCAAGAGCATAGGAAAGAGCCTGGCGAACCCGTTTATCCTTAAATGCTTCAGGGCCGCTATCTGAAAGGTTGAATGTGTAATAATATGAGCATAAACGTGGGAATGATAATGCCTGATCAGGATATTCCTCTTTAAGACGTGGATATTCGCCTGATGGAATTTCCGTTCTGTCAAGCTCGCCGGCAAAATAGCGTGTTAATGCTGTATTATCATCATTAATCACGAGCACAGTAACTTTTTCAATCACCGTTTCAGCATCATTCCAATATAAGGGATTGCGCTCACGCACTAAACGCTCATTTGGCACATGTTCGGTTAGAACATAAGCACCGTTGGAAACGATATTTTCCGGTTTAGTCCACTCTTTACCATATTTTTCAATTATTTTTTGTGGTGTTGGGAAAGTTGAAGCGTGAGTTGTCATTGCTGCAAAATAGGGCAGCGGTGCGGTTAGGTTTACAACTAATGTATAATCATCAGGAGCGCTAACACCTAATTCGCTTGGATCTTTTTCCCCCGCAAGCACTTCCTTAGCATTTTCCAGTGACATAAGCTCAATATACCAGGAATATGGAGAAGCTGTTTCCGGGTCTGCCAAACGGCGCCAGGCATAAACAAAATCATGCGCGGTAACGGGATCCCCATTTGACCATTTAGCATTTTTACGTAATTTGAATGTGTAGGTTAGATTGCCATTGCTGGCTTCCCAACTTTCTGCAACGCCAGGAATAAGATTTCCGTTTGCATCCTGATTTAGCAGACCTTCAAATAAATCACGAATAATATCAGATCCACTAACATCTTCAACAATTTGTGGGTCTATTGAAGAATGTTCATCAAGCGCCCGATATGTAAAGGTTTGATCTTCAGCAAGCTTTACTCCTTCCGGAACTTTTGCAGCAAATGTGGGGGCAACTAGAAAGGTAGTGCCAACCAGCGCCGCAGTTAAAATTTTCATAACAGATTTCATGATGTTCCTCCTAAATTTAACTCAAGACAATATCCAGAAAGTTCCCTATTTTTTAGGTTAAATCTTCCCTAACATATACACTATTCAACAAAATCACATTTTGGCAAGCTAATTTACCTATAGGTAAAGCTTTTTTTGCAAAAACAGGCATATTTTAACCATATTTCTCTGCGCAACGCTATAAAACGCTATAATCAGTGAATTTATTATTATTTTGCTCCAGCTTCCTGATGCGGTATAAAGCTCATATATCCAGATTAATCTGGTAAATTTACCTATCTGCCTAGCTTTTCCTTTACCAATTTTGCAGCCTTACCAAAATCTATGCGCGCAGGGAATTTTGCCTTTAACTGCGCCACCACTTTACCCATATCCCTAAGGCTTTGGGCTTTAGTTTCTTGAATTACTAAATCTATCTCCCTTTCCACCTCTTCATCGCTAAGGGCTTTAGGTAAAAATTCTTCAATTATTAATAATTCTTCCCTTTCTTGCTGCTCTAATTCTTTTCGCCCGGCCTGTTTATAAATTTCCATTGATTCTATTCTTTGTTTGACCATTTTTTGCAATAAGACCAATATTTCCTCATCAGAAATTTTTTCCTTTTCCTTCCCCCTTGCTTCAATATCGCGATCTTTAATAGCTGCATTTATTAATCGCAAAGTTGCAGTTCGTTTTTTATTTTTTGCTTTAATTGATTTTGCTAGTTCGGCATTTAATAGTTCACGCATAATTGCCTCTAAATTTATTAAATGAGCCAAACTTATAGCAATTAGTAAGCTATTTGCCAAGATTTTTGCTAATTTTGCTAATAAGTGATTTTTGCCATTTAATTTGTCATCATAGATTTATTGATTTATTGACCATAATTAAAATCGCTTATATGTTCGGCGAAATTTTAGGAGAAATATATGTCAACCTGGCAAGAAAGAAAAAAAACCGCAATTTTAATATTAGAAAATGGCATTAAATTAAAGGGATATGGAGTTGGTGCCTATGGGGTGGCGGTTGGGGAGATCTGCTTTAATACCGCAATGAGCGGCTATCAGGAAATTTTAACCGACCCCTCCTATGCCGGGCAGATTATTTGTTTTACTTTCCCGCATATTGGTAATGTTGGAACAAATGAAGAGGATAATGAAGCCAGCAATGAAAATGCCAAAGAAACAGTGCGTGGATGTATTCTTAAAACAGACATTAGCGAGCCGGCAAATTATCGCGCAACCAATAATTTTAACAATTGGCTAAAGAAAAAAAATATAATTGGAATTAGTGGAATAGATACTCGCGCCTTAACCAGCCTTATTCGTGAAAATGGTATGATAAATGGCGTTATTGCGCATGAGAAAAATAGCGAATTTGATGAAACAGCGCTTAAATCTAAATTAGATGAATTTTCTGGTCTTGTGGGTTTGGATTTAGCCAAAGAAGTAACAATAGATAAGAATTATAGTTTTAACGAAACAGTTTGGCAATGGAATAAGGGATTTGGCAAATTAGAAAGGGAGGATTTTCATATAGTTGCAATTGATTATGGTATAAAGAAAAATATTTTACGCTGCCTTGCTTTTAAGGGGGCGAAAGTTACGATTGTTCCGGCAAAAACTCCAGCTAATGAAATTCTTAAACTTAATCCTGATGGAATATTCCTCTCAAATGGTCCGGGTGACCCGGCGGCAATGGCTGAATATGCTGTTCCGATTATTAAAGAACTAATTGCCAGTAACTTACCCCTATTTGGCATTTGTTTGGGGCATCAATTATTGGCTCTTGCATTGGGAGCAAAAACTATAAAAATGCATCAGGGGCATCATGGGGCAAATCACCCTGTGCAAGATTTAACCACGACAAAGGTTGAAATAACTTCTATGAATCATGGTTTTGCGGTTGATAGGGATAGTTTGCCTGAAGGAGTGATAGAGACACATATATCTTTATTTGATGGTTCAAATTGTGGCATTGCCTTAAAAGATAGACCCGTCTTTTCGGTGCAATATCACCCAGAAGCCTCACCCGGCCCCCATGATTCGCATTATCTTTTCACAAGATTTATAAATCTAATTCGTAAAAATAAGGGACTTAATTTAGAGCCGGAAGTGGAACTTATTGGAGCTGCAGAATAATTAGGTGATAAATGGCTCTAAAATATGTTCCCAGCCCAAAACTTATTCTATTATGTGATTATTCAAAAGGCGGGTTCATTGCGCCAGAAATGGTGAAAAAACGTCCTGCAATTGTAGTTTCTCCACGTTTGCCTCATAGGAACAATCTCGCAACTATTGTTCCACTCTCAACTAAGTCACCTAGATGTAATTTGCCTTATGTTGTAAAATTAGAACTAGATTCATTACTACCATATCCATTTAATCATAATATTGTTTGGGCAAAATGTGATATGGTAGCGAGCGTTAGCCTTGACAGGCTAGATTTGTTTCGGATTGGAAGAGATCAAACGGGGAAAAGAAAATATATAAAACCAATATTAAATGATAGTGATTTTAATAGAGTAAAATCGGCAATCATTAACATCTTTGGTTAGTAAAATTCTATCAATTATGTGATTTTTTGCTTCTATATTGACAAATATGCTCAATAAGCGCATATTATTCTTGATCGCTTGCGAGAAATCGTTAAGCCTCAAGACCCTTTTGGGCAGCCCCGCAAAGGCCATAACAAGCTAGTGCGGGGTTTATTTTTGATTGCTAAATATAAACTTATTTGCTAGGAAGCCTTCATTGTTATTGAGGGATAAAATGCAAAAAATTTCAAAAGATTTTTCTAAAACACAAATTTACCTGCACTGGATTATTGTCGCGCTGGTAGCATTTCAATATTTGTTAAATAGGGGGATTGTTCTTATCTGGCAGGAAAGAATGGAAGGAAAAATTGCCAATGAGCCTTCTCTAAACCCACATGTAATTGTTGGAGTTATTATTTTTATTTTAATGCTCTGGCGGCTTTGGCTACGTTTTAGTCATGGAGTGCCGGCATTGCCTGAAAGCGAAAGCAAAATCGCCGCTATTTTAGCAAAAATCATAACCATCAGTTTTTATATTTTACTAATTATTCTGCCCCTTTCTGGCATTAGCGCCTGGATATTGGGTCTGCAATTACCCGCCCTAATTCATGTGATTGGCACAAATATTTTACTAGCAATCATTGTGCTACATATTGGCGCGGCATTATTACATCATTTTGTTTTGAAAACCAATGTGCTAAAAAGAATAGTTGGGCGTAATTAAATTAATATGTTGAAATAAAGCAACAATTTTAATATTTTTTCCTTTGCCTTATTAGTCGCTCGTGAAGAATTTTTAATATATTAATATTTGCGGAAATCAGAAATTGGAAGGCGAAAGGCAGAGGGCAGAAATATATTAGTTTCGATTTGGTGAGCGGGTGAAAAGGATGCTGCTAATTCCTTCATATCCTTTGCTGTGCACTCGCATTTATGTGTAGTTTTCTTGCAATTTTGCTATAGATATTTTTGTGATTCACTATTCCAAACAACTGATTTGGAGGGTGATATAAGCCATAAAGCCATAAAGCCGAGAGAACCGATTGAAACTGGCCAGCACGATATGTTCCGCTCAAGACTGGACAGAATAATTGATATGAACCATGAAAAGGTGATTTTGGCTAAGACCATTGACTGGCAATTTTTGTCGGATAAATGCGGTAAGAATTATACGGACAAGCCCGACCATCCGCCGCTCTCTGCTCGCTTGATGGCCGGCATCCATATCCTCAAATATGGAAGATAATCTCTTAGATGAAGAACTATGTGCCAGATGGGTTAAGAACCCATATTATCAATATTTTTGGGTGGGAATTCTTCTGCCATGGGCTACCTTTTGATCGTTCATCAATGACCAGATAGCACCAGCGCATGGGCGAGGAGAAGTTGCAAGCTCTTTTGCAAGAGAGCTTGTGCGTTGCGGTGAAGTTGGGCGCGGCCAAGCCTACGGATACCCTAATCAGGTTATTTTTATGATGATAAATTGTGGGGATTTTTTTCCAGTCCTATATGACATTTTACCTATTGAGAACATTTTATTTTGCCGATAATCGACCCAACCTTCTGGAGACTAAAAATATTATACTTATATATGCCGTATATTAACATATTGGAGGTGAGAAAAATGAAAAGGTCAGTATGGGTTTGGGGAATTGTAGAGGCAATTATTTGGTATGGTTTTATTTATTATTTGCTCTATGCGATAAAGAATCCGGTTGAATTATGGTTGAGTTCAGCAATTTTACTGGTTTTGGCCACATTAGGCACTGTGGCGTGCCCTTGGGTGCAAAATTCAAGCGCCTGGCGACGCATGATGGGCAAAGAAGTATGATCAAAATGGCAACTCCAAACGGCCATTGTAAGATTTGCTTAAAATTCCTCTTAGGTAGAGGATTTAGGATTTGGGCGCAACATTGGCAGCCACTCCGCAGGTAAGATCGGTCACAGACACCTGCTCCGGGTCGGTCCGTGTTGGGAAGTGTCTTGAGACTACTTTTGAGCGCTAACACTGGATTTATTGATCGTTATATATTTTTGAGTCCTCCATGAAGAATTTTTAACATATTGATATTTTTCTGATTTCTGATTTCCGATTTCTGACTTCTGATTTATAATTTCTGGTCCCCGTCTTCCACCTCCTAAACAATAAAATTCTTCACGGACAATTTTTGCGCAAAGCATAGCGGGCAAACTATTGACCTCCAACTTAGTTTGAGCTGGTAAAATAGCATCAAACGTCAGATGAGATAAAGATCAGCTATTGAGTCGGTAATTGGTGGTGAAGTTCAACCACCATCTGCACTTCCCCATTAATCTTAAATCTGTCAATTATTTATCAAAAATCGCATAATCATATTCGGCAATTTACAGAGCGTTTAGTAAATTATTGGAATAAATATTGTGGGCGCCTACATTATTTATATCGCGTTCACCACACAGCGCCATTGTTTGGTCAAGTTCATTTCGTAAAATTTCTATTGAGCGGGCAACACCTTCTTCTCCTCCCGCTCCCAGACCATAAATATAGGGACGACCTATATAGGTAGATTGCGCGCCAAGAGCTTTGGCCTTTAATATATCCTGCCCATTTCTTATACCTCCATCTAGGTGAATTTCTATTTTTTCACCCACCGCTTTAACAATATCGGGCAGAACTTTAATTGAAGAGGGTGCCCCATCTAATTGTCTTCCCCCATGATTAGAAACAATAATTGCGTCAGCCCCGGTTTGAACGGCCAATTTTGCGTCCTCAACATCCAAAATACCCTTTAATATTAATTTTCCTCCCCAATAATCCTTAATCCATTTAACACTATCCCAGGTTAGTTCAAGGTCAAATTGACTATGTGTCCAGGCAGATAGGGAGCGAAGATTATCTGTATTTTTAGCGTGCCCCTTAATATTACCAAAGGAATGTTTATTGGTCGTGAGCATTCTTAAGCACCACATTGGACGAACTAGCATTTGATAAATATGTTTTGGAGTAAATTTTGGGGGGGCGGTTAGACCATTTCTTAAATCCTTATGTCTTTGCGCCAATAATTGTAAGTCCATTGTGAGCACAAGCGCATTAACTCCGGCATTTTTTGCTCTATCAAGAGTAGCCTTCACATAATCATGGTCGCGCATTACATAAAGCTGGAACCAAAATGGAGCCTTTATCGCTTTGGCTACATCTTCAATAGAACAAATTGACATAGTAGAAAGAATATAGGGAATTTCAGCCTTTATGGCTGCTTTGGCAGCCAAAATTTCACCATTTGCCCATTGCATGCCGGTCATGCCGACCGGCGCAAGCGCCAAAGGCATTGCAACTTCCTGCCCTATCATGGTGGTTTTTAAGGAGCGATTAGAAAGAGGGCGGGCGATTTTTTGCCTTAATAATATTTTGGCAAAATCGCTTTCATTTTCACGATAGGTTTGTTCGCTCAGAGCGCCGGAATCTGCATAGTCAAAAAACATTTTTGGCACGCGCTTTTTTGCTAAATTTTTAAGGTCAGCTATTGTTAAACAGTTTTTTATTTTCATTTTGCCTATTCTCTATTCTGTCTTAAATTATCTCTTTATTCTATCCAATTTATTGAAAAATAAACTATATTCTTTCGGGCTTATATAATGAGTTGGCAAATTATCACCATGAGAACATTTGCAAAAACCATAGGGAAATTATCTATGGCAGGCAAATCAAATTGCCTAAACTCAATTCAACCAACAACAAGCGAGCGCGTTACAATAATTCCTAACGCGACTATCCCCTAAAAATGGCTATAACCCTAGTTGTTTTATAAATAAACTATTATTCGCTTTTACAACTATTAATGCCCAAAATAGAATAAAGCGGGCAGGAGCTAATAAAAGAAGTTATTAACGAGATCAAACCGATAATTACCAATATTGTGCCCCAAACTGCACCCAACCCAGCCCAGTAGTACCAGGCAAGAACTAATAGGACTAAACCCAAAATTAAACGAATTGCACGATCAACAGTTCCGACATTTTTTTTCATAATATGCTCCAATTTAATAGGTTTTAGACAATATAACCGCCTGTTCTAATATTGGTATTATCTGCTTCAATGTCAAATTTTCTAAATTTCGCTAATTATTTTGTGCCTATTAAGCCATTTTCTATCGCATATCTGGTAAGGCCGGCTGTTGTATTAATACCAAGTTTCTTTTTTATATTTTTACGATGGGTTTCAACTGTTCTGACGGAAATATTAAGCATTTTGCTCACATCTTTTGAGCTTTTCCCCTCTGCAACCAATATTAATATTGATTGCTCGCGCGTAGATAGGGGGCCTCTATTTTCTTTATCTTCCTGTAGGTTCAATAAAACATCGGCAACACCAGAAGAAAAATATGTTCCCCCCGCAGCAACCGCCTCAATAGCAGAAACTATTTCATTGGTTGAAACATCCTTTAATATATAACCAGAGGCACCATACATAACGGAGGTAGAAATATATTCCTTACTATCATGCATTGATAACATTAAAATTCTAACATTTGGGTGTTGCTCTTTGAATAGTTCAATAGCATCTATACCGTTTATTTCGGCCATATTTATGTCCATAACCACAATTTCCGGCTCTGTTCTGTTGGCAATAGAAAGAGCCTCTTTGGCGCTAGAAGCCGCGCCAACAACATCAATATGCGGATAGGTTTCAATTACGGCACGAATGCCTTCAAGAACCAGCGGGTGATCATCAACAAGCAAAACTTTTGTAGGTGTTGGGCTCATGCTAACTCCTGTTCTTTTGCGTGAGAAAGATAGATTGAGCGGGGTAATTTGGCAATTAATTGTGTGCCATATTTGTTTGATTTTATGCTTAGAGAGCCGCCAAAATGCTCCATTCTTTCTTGCATATTTCTTAGCCCCAATCCCCCTAGCGCTACTGTATTTTTTCTTTTTTTCTTAGGAAAACCCTGCCCATTATCGGTAATAGTCATGGTAAGCCCCAAAGGATGAGAACTAATATCTATTGTGACTTCTGTGGCATTTGCGTGGCGCTCAATATTATTCAGCGCTTCTTGCGCCACCCGGTAAAGAGAGGTTTTAGCTTCGGGCGAGATTAAATTTTTGAAGGCGACCGAAGAAAGTTTAACCTTTATACCGGTATTTTCTACAAAATTATGTGTTAATGCTTCAAGCGCTGCGGTAAGGCCAAGATCATCAAGCATTATGGGGCGTAAATCGTGCGAAATACGCCTTACTTCCTTTATGGCTTCTGCAAGAGTTTGCGCGCCCTTTTCAATAGTTGCATAAGCCTCTTTGGAACCATCTTTCACCCGCCTTTTTGCTAAGTCCAGCACATAACGCACACCAACTAGATTTTGTAAAGTGCCATCATGCAATTCCCTAGCAATGCGCGTTCTTTCTTCTTCCTGCGTATCTATAATTCTTTGCGTAAGCTCTTTTAATTTACTATCGGCCATTTTTCTCTCTCGTAAATTAAGCAATAATCCGGTCAGAAAAACAGCGATAATTGTAGGCACAGTTATAAAGGCCACTAAAATAAAGGTTCTCTCAATAGATGCTTTAACCTCAGAATTTGCAGCCTTTGTTAATGCTAAAACATCGTCAATATATAGTCCCGTTCCCATCATCCAGCCCCATTTATCAAGGGCTACCGCATAGGATAATTTATCAGCAATTTCGCCTGAAGAAGGCTTTTCCCACTTATAATAATGATAGCCGCCGCCATTTTTGGCTACTTCAATTAGATTGGCAATCACCTTATCGCCGTCTGGATCTTCAAGATCTATCCAATTTTTACCAATCCTAAATGGTTGTTTGGGGTGAACAATATTATTACCTTCAAAATCATAAACAAAAAAATATCCATCTTCGGTATAATTTAACTGATTGATTATTTTTTTTACTTCCTCCTGAGCCTCAATATCATCTGGGCCGGCATCTTTATAAATATGTTCAATTGCCGAGAGGGCAAGCGATATATAGTCAGTTAATCCCTTTTGCTTGGCCGCAAGCATATTTTGTTCAAAGGAAGCAATACTGCTTTGCGCCAAATCACGCGATTGCGATGTAACGAGCACAGTTATAACTAAAATTGCCAATATTAACGGCAATGTTGCCAGCGTCAATATTTGTTGCTTAAAGCTCATAATTTCCTATATTCCCATATCACCCAGCCTTAATGATGAATATATATATAGCATAATATATTTTTCGCCCAAAATTATTGTCAGTTCATATTATACTTAATATGGAAAAATAAAATAAGGCACTACGTAGTTTTGGGTAGTAGTGGAATATATAACTTATCCTTTTGCAATCCTTAATTTATAGTGGTAGAGTAAATTTTGTCGTATTGGAGCGACTGAATAATTTTAGGGAGAAATAAATGGAACGACGTAAATTTTTAACTGGAACAGCTTTGGCTGGCGCCGGAACCGCAGCAGCTCTTGCAACGCCTGCAATTGCGCAAGGTCGTGAAAAATTAGTTATGGTCACAGCATGGGGTCGTGGTTTGGCCGGTGTGTTTGATGCTGCTCAGCGCATTGCTGATAATGTTAATGCAATGTCTGATGGTACTTTAGAAATTGAGGTTAAAGCACAGGGTGAATTGGTTTCTGGTCTTCCCGCAGTGTTTGATGCGGTAACCTCCGGGCAGGCTGATATGTATCACGCCGCTGATTATTACTATATTGGTCAGCATCCAGCCTTTGCTTTCTTTACAACAGTGCCCTTTGGCATGGTGCCAACCGAAATGCACAATTGGTACTATCAAATGGGCGGGCATGAATTGCACCTTGAATTAGGTGAAGAATTTGGCCTTGTTCCCTTTCTTGGTGGTAATACTGGTCCGCAAGCTGGCGGCTGGTTCAGAAAAGAAATTAAGTCAGCAGCCGACTTTAATGGTCTTAAGTTCCGTATGCCAGGTCTTGGTGGTAAGGCTCTTGGCAAACTTGGTGCTTCTGTGCAAACATTGCCAGGCTCTGAAGTTTACCAAGCACTAGCTTCTGGCGCAATTGATGGAACTGAGTGGATTGGTCCCTGGGCTGACGAAAAGGCTGGTTTCCAAGAAATTACCAAATTCTTCTATACTTCCGGCTTCCATGAGCCAGGTGCTGCGCTCACTGTTGCCACAAATGCTGATCGCTTTAATTCGCTCTCTCCTGCACATCAGAAAATTATCGAAATTGCCGCTGGTGAGTGTGAGCAATGGAGCTTGAGTCAATTTTTGGCTAACAACTCCCTTGCGCTTAAGCGTCTCGTTGATGGTGGTGTTAAGGCGCTTGAATTCCCTGATGATGTTTGGGATGCGTTTGGCGCTGCAGCAAAAGAAGTATTAGAAGAAAATATGGATGACCCATTATATAAGAAAACATATGAATCAATGCAGGCATCCATGAAACTTTCTAATGAATGGAACACTCTTTCTTCTGTTGCCTTTACACGTCAGCGCACACGCGTATTAGGTAGCTAATAAACACAAAATTAAGGAAACCGGGCAGACTGCTCGGTTTCTTATTTTAGGTTTTTCTCGAAAATAAAGCAGGTTTGTCGTTTTGTTTTTTGGAAAATTCTAAAGAGGGGTAGTTATTTCTCCACAGATATATTTTTTGCTTTCATCTTTGTTTTAATTTTGCAAGAATTGTAAGGTGCGGCTGGCGGCTGATTGGGTTTTGGAAGCTGAATGGGGTTTGGGAGTTCAATATGGAAGTACTCGGTAATTTATTATTAAACTTCATTATGGGATTTGTAAATTTATTACTATTACCATGGCATATTTATAAATGGCTTACCCTTGAAACTCTGAAAGAAAAAATGAGCGCCTTCGTTCTTGCGGGGCAGAGCTATGAGTTTTTCTTTATGGTTTTGGCTATTGTGGTAACCCTTATTGTGGTTGGTATTTTTAGGCGCAATTTTATGCGCTCTACAGTTTATTATCTGGAAATGTTCAATGGTAAATTGGGGCAATATGCGGCATGGTTCGCTATTCTCATGATGCTGCAACAAGTTATGATTATTGTTATTGGACAAATTTTTCGCGGAAATGAAATTGTGCTTGCCCCTCTTGGAATGATTTTAGTTGATGAAGAATTACAATGGCTCTCTGGGCAATTGAAATTTTATAATGCAGTTTTGATAGCGGTTGCCTCAGCCTACACTTTCATAGAAGGCGGGCATGTAAGGGTTGATCTAATTTATGCATCTCTTAAAAGGCGCACCCAATTATGGATTGACCTGTTGGGCACGCTGTTTTTCTTATTCCCCTCTACTATTCTGCTATGGTGGTTCGCCTGGCCAATAGCAACAAATTCTATGTTTTCACAAAAACCAATGAATATTTGGTCTACCTCAGCAAGATGGCGCGGCTTTAAGTGGGAGGCCTCCGGAACAGCAGAATTTTCATGGGTATGGTCATTTAAGTTTCTGATTGTAGTTTTTGCCGGCCTATTATTTATTTTGGCTGTTTCATTCCTATTAAGGAATATTTTGGCTCTTTTGGAAAGAGATGACGAAATGATATCGCATTATTCCTTTGAAGATCGCGATGCTGCAAGAAAAATTTTAAAAGATAAAATTGAAAAAAGAGCTGACATTGTAGAGCAATCAGCAGGGCATGGAGTTTAGTAATGTTGTTTGGATTATCTGGTGTTGAGATTTCTCTTATCATTGTTGCGGTTAGTTTATTTGCTGGTATTTTATCCGGCTTTCCGGTTGCCTTTGCGCTTTCGGGTTCTGCCTTTGTTAGTTTTGTTATAATCGCAACCCTAAATGAGGCTGGCTTACTTTATGAATTACATAATGTAAATGGCGTAATGGAAAAAGTTCCAGTTTTTGAGCAGGGTTGGCAAAAAGCATTATTATCAACCGTATCCACCTGGTCGCAGGGTGTATTTTCGCGTGCCTTTGGCGGAAATGTAGAAACTTTATTGGCTGTTCCCTTATTTGTTTTGATGGGTATAGCGCTGGAACGCTCTAATATTGCCGAAGATTTGCTTACAACTATGGCTAAATTATTTGGTTCTCTTCCTGGTGGACTTGCTATTTCAGTTGTGCTTGTTGGGGCGCTTCTTGCTGCCTCTACTGGTATTGTAGGCGCAACAGTTGTTACTATGGGTCTTATTGCTCTACCTACAATGTTAAAACATGGCTATTCTCCAAAATTATCAACTGGAGTTATCGCGACATCCGGAACGCTTGGACAGATTATCCCCCCTTCCATTGTTATTGTTTTATTGGGCTCTATTGTTGGTGATATGTATGCAATTGGACAAGAAAAAAGAGCTGCTGATCTAGGTATTACTGTGCTTGAAATGTTGGGCGAACCAGCCGTTCTTTCAACCGGAACTCTATTTAAGGCTGCCTTTTTACCTGGCTTATTTCTTGCCTTTTTATATGCTATTTATGCTTTTGGTTTTGCGCTCTTAAACCCTAAAAAAGCACCCCCTGTGCAATTGGGAGATCCAGATCCTTACGGCACTTTATCCTATTATAAAAATAATGCCTATTTAATGGTTGGCGCAATGTTGGGTCCGGTTCTAGCCCTCATCATGATATGGATTGCTTTAACTGCTTTAGGTTTTGTTGGCTCCAAAGTGGTTGATGATACCACTATTTACGCCCCACTATCACACGGTATGATGGCTATTGCGACTTTATCGGGCTTTATTATTACTTTAGCATATGCTTTACGTCCCTCTTACAATAGGGTGCCGATTATTTTGGGTTTAATAGGAATTGCTATTTTATTCATTATGGATTGGTTCTTTGTTGCGGGAGATGCAAGCGGGGGTGTTAAGACAATATATTATATTGTTCCTGCTATTATGATTAGCTATTCCATTAAACATGCTGTTCCTCGCCTGCTTGAAGTTGAAACTATCAGGGTGGTTTCGCCTCCCGTTATTCTTATTGTCGCCGTTCTTGGCTCAATTCTTGGCGGCGTGACTAATCCAACGGCCGCTGCCTCTCTTGGTGCTGCCGGAGCTGTCATGCTAGCGGCAAGCAGAAGGTTAAAAGATGCAGGCAAAACAAATAAAATAATTATGGCTGCCGGAGTTTCTGTCATTATATTATTGTTAATGCGAGCTAATTTTGATTTGCGCATGAGTTTGGACACTATTGATTTTGATAATGGGATTGGAATTTTGGTCTCTATCATTGCCATGCATGTTGCAATTTTTGGCCTATTATATTCGTGCTGGATATTGGTAAAATATAAAATAATGAACCCTATTCTTAACGAAACAACCAAAGTTACTTCAATGGTGTTTGTAATTTTAATAGGTTCATTATTTCTCTCTTTGGTGCTGCGTTCATTTGGGGGAGAAGAATATATTCAAGAATTTTTACATTCCTTTGAAGATCCTTATACCTTACTTATCGTGGTGATGGTAGTATTATTCTTATTAGGGTTTGTGCTTGATTTTATTGAAATTATTTTTATTGTAATTCCAATTGTTGGCCCGGTGATTTATTCGGTTGATCCGGCGCTTATGCACCCTGCTTGGATTACTATTCTTATCGCAATTAATTTGCAAACCTCCTTTATAACTCCACCATTTGGCTTTGCCCTGTTTTATCTTAGGGGAGTAGCGCCTAAGGGTATTACTACTAGAGATATTTATCTGGGAATTCTGCCATTCGTGCTTATTCAGGTAATAGGACTAATAATCTTGTGGAACTTCCCAATTATCGTTACCTTACTACCTGATTTATTGCCGGCAACTTGATATTTGCTTTGGTAGGCAATTTGGGGCATTAAGTTAATCTCCCTTAGGCTCTAAGGGAGGTTTAGGCGGTGGCTATAAGTAGGCTCCGTAATTGGTAGGAAAAAATGGCAAAAATTGCATTAATTACAGGCTCAACAAGCGGTATTGGTTTGGTAATGGCCAGGCAATTTGCCGCGTCTGGCTATATTGTGGCGCTAAATAGTTTTTTAGATGAAGAACAAGCTACAAATATTATTGAAAATGTTAAGTCTGTTGCAAAAAGGGAAGTTGCTTATTTTAAGGCAGATCTTGCTTTGGAAGATAGGGGGTCTGAACTTGTAGAGACGGTAATAGAAAAATTTGGGCAAATTGATATTTTAATCAATAATGCCGGCGTGCAAAAAGTTGCTCCCATTGAACAATTTACCACTAAAGATTGGCAGCAAGTGCGAGCTATCTCCCTTGATAGCGCCTTTTTTACCATGAGAGCGGCCATAAAAGACATGAAAAAACGCTCATTTGGGCGGATTATTAATATTTCTTCCGCGCATGGTTTGGTTGCTTCTCCCTTTAAGTCAGCCTATATTGCAGCCAAACATGGTCTTATTGGTCTTAGCAAAACTGTGGCTTTGGAAGTTGCTGAAAATGGTATTACCGTAAATGCCATATGTCCTGGCTATGTGCAAACCCCTTTGGTAGAAAAACAACTTGCCGACCAGGCAAAAGTGTATAATATTTCTATAGATGAAGTAGCGCAAAAAATAATGTTAGATAATCAACCGAACAAAAAATTTATTCAACCGGAAGAAGTTGCCTCTTTAGCGCTTTATCTATGTTCGGATATGGCTAAATCAATTACTGGCGCGGCCATTGCGATTGATGGCGGCTGGACAGCAAAATAGGGATAATATGCTGGTAATTGGCGGAGAAAATCTAATTGATCTTATTGCCAAACCTATGGATGGACAAGATGAATTATTATTTAGCGCCCATGCGGGTGGCTCACCCTATAATTTGGCGATTGCTTTAGCTAGATTGGGGCAAAATACTGGTTTTTTATCTCCCTTTTCAAAAGATAATTTTGCTGATTTGCTAATTGAACCAATGATTAAAGCAGGGGTTAAGCAGCTAATTAAGAAAAGAGTAAAGGCGCCTACATCTTTAGCAATAGTTAATATTGCTATGGGTGGAAATGCCAATTATCAATTTTATCGCCAGGCAGATCGTGCTTTTACATTTGATAGTTTGGCGGCAAATTTACCGAAAAAAATAGAGCTTTTTCATATTGGTGGCTTTTGTGCAATTGAAGAGAAGGATCAAAAAATCTGGTGTAAAATAGCAAATATTGCTCTTAAAAAACAAGCCATAATATCTATTGATGCAAATGTAAGGCCTACATTAGTTGAGAATTTTCAGGATTATAAAAAGCGTTTAGAAGAATTTTTTGCTATTTCGCATATAATAAAATGTTCCAGCGAAGATTTATTTATGCTTGATAGAACAAAAACAATTACTCAACATGTTGACCACTTATTCAACCATGAAAATTGTGCACTTATTATAGTTACAATGGGCGAAAAAGGTTCGCTCGCTTTTACCAGATCAGCAAAGGCAAGGGCTGATATTTATATAGGAGAGAAATTTGCCGATAGTGTTGGCGCAGGTGATAGTATGATGGCAGGGATTATTGCTAAAATAAATGAAATGAACGCTTTGAATAAAGAAAAACTTTCCTTGCTCAATGAAAAAGAACTATCTAATATTTTGACTTATGGCGCGGTTGTAGCCGGATTAAATTGCGAATATTATGGTTGTCACCCCCCTACTAAGAAAAAGGTGCAAAAAGCGCTTAGAGGAAAATAAATGGCTGAATTTTTATCAATTGAAAATTGGTTTACCCTGATAATGTTAATAATGTTACAGGCGGTTTTGGGGTTTGACAATTTATTATATATTTCTATTGAAGCCAATAAGGTTGTGCCGGAAAAGCGCTCGATGGTCAGAAAAATGGGGCTGGCCATCGCTATTATATTGAGATTGGTTTTATTATTTATTTTGCTCAAAGCGATAGCGGTTTTTCAAGATCCAATTTTTACTCTTAGCCTGCCCGGAATAATTGAGGGTAAACTTAATTTTCATGCGATAATTGTGTTATTTGGGGGCGGCTTTATTCTTTATACGGCTATTCAAGAAATATTTCATATGATTTCAATTAAACCACACGAAGAGGAAGATAAATCGCGTCGATCGGTCAGTGCGGCAATTTTTTGGATTGTATCTATGAATTTGGTATTTTCATTTGATTCAATTCTTTCAACCATTGCGCTAACTGATGTATTTTGGGTTATGGCTGTGGGCATTATTACGACCGGCATTGGCATGATTTTATTAGCCGATAAGGTTGCCGAATTTATTGAAAAAAACAGAATGTATCAAATATTAGGCCTGTTTGTCCTAATGTTGGTTGGCATTTTACTCGTTTCTGAAGGCGGTCATTTGGCGCATCTGAAAATATTCTCTTATGAAATATTACCAATGGCAAAATCTACCTTCTATTTTGTGTTATTTGTTATGGTCGCGGTGGATTTAGTGCAGGGGCGTTATCAAAAGAAACTCATGAAGCAGAGGGCGCATATTGAAAAATTGGCAAATGCAGCGCAAAAGGAAAATTTGCAGGTTTAATTCGTCGTCCGTGAAGAATTTTATTATTCAGAAGGCAGAAATATATTAGTTTCGATTTGGTGAGCGGGTGAAAAGGGTGCTGCTAATTCCTTCATATCCTTTGCTGCGCACTCGCATTTATTTGTAGTTTTCTTGTAATTTTGATGGATATTTTTGCGATTTCCGACTTCTGACTTCTGAGCGGTAAATCTTCACGGCCGACTAATCAGGAACGTTAGCCAAAAATTTACCCATTTTTTTAAGCGCTAGCTTAATATCGCATCGCTGGCCAGCGAAAGAAAAGCGCACATATTTATGCCCGTTAGCTCTATCAAAATCCTCTCCTGGAGTAGCAGCCACCCCTGCCTCATCCAGCAGCTTTTGGCAAAATTTTGTGGAATTATTGCTAAATTTTGTAATATCAACATATAGGTAAAATGCACCCTCAGAAGCAATAATATTGTCAAAACCCAGATTTTGCAGACCATTTTGCAAAATAGCACGGTTTTTTATATATTGCTCTTTTTGTTCTTCGCAATGATCAATATCTGACAATGCAGCCAATGCTGCAACCTGGCTCAAAGTAGGAGCCGAAATAAACATATTTTGCTGTAAAATTTCTGTTTTTTTAACTAGATTATTCGGCAAAATCATCCAACCTATTCTATAACCCGTCAAACAAAAATATTTGGAAAAACTATTAATAATTATCGCCTTATCAGTAAAATTTAGCGCTGATTTTGCTAAATTTTCATATTCTAATCCGTGGTAAATCTCATCGGAAATGAGTAAAATATTTAATTTTTCGCAAATAGATATAATTTCAGCAAATTCTTTTCTTCCTATAGTAGCCCCCGTTGGATTAGCCGGGCTTGCAAATAAAAGCCCCATAAATGGCTCCTTTTGGTAAGCCTTTTCTATTTGCTCCGCGCTCAAATGCCAATTATTCTTGGCGGTTAGCTCAATCTCAACAGGGCTAAAGCCCAAAGCATTTATAATATTAAGATAAGCGGGATAGCCGGGTCTTGTAAGAGCTATTTTGGCTTTGTGAGAAAATGCGCTAAGAAAAGCCAGACTAAAAGCAGAAGAAGAACCCATAGTAATTATAATATTTTCCTTATCAACATCCACCCCATAGCGTTTTTTATAAAATTTACAAAGCCCCTCTCTTAATTCAATATTTCCCTTTGCGTTCGTATATTTTTGCGCATTTTTAAGGGCTGATTTTAGGGAATTTACCACTCTTTTTGAGGGCCTAGCGCCCGGCTCCCCAACCTCTAAGTGACAAACATCCCCCCCGCTCTGTTCAATCTCTTTAGCTCTGGCATATATTTCCAGCGCAATAAAAGGTCTTAAGTTAATTTTCTTTTTTGACATTTAACCAATCCAAATCAGCTTTAATAATAGTTATTTAGAATAATAAATGTAAATTAAGTTTTTCAAATAATTTTACTTTTTCATTTATATTGATTTTCTTAACATTCCTCTTTAACTATATAGCTAACATTAATTTAGTTTGGATATAAAATGCGCCGTTTAGTTTTTATTCTTTATGCTGTTGTGCTAGCTTTAGCAGTCAGCTTTTTCCTTTATGTTGTTTCCCAACCCTCAAAAGAAGATATTAATGCCCAAATTGAGGAATATCTTTTGAGTAATCCACAAATATTAGAAACCATGTCTTTGGCTTTACAAGAGGAAAAACAAAAGGAAGAAGCAAAGCGGGTTAAGGCCGCACTTACAGATTTAGCGGATATAATTTATGATGATAAAAATAATATAATTTTAGGAAATCCGGATGGTGATGTAACCATAGTTGAATTTTTTGATTATAATTGCCCCTATTGTAAGCAGGTTGTTTCCCATATCCCTGAATTAATAAATAATGATCCTAATTTGCGTATAATAATGATGGAATTTCCCATTCTTTCGCAAGATTCGCTTGAAGCGGCCAGATTTTCCCAAGCACTATATATGCTTGGGGGAAATTATTGGGAATTTCACGAGGCAATGTTTAATGAAGATGGGCCTGCATCAAAAGAAAAGGCGCTTAAACTTGCACAAAGGCAAAATATTGACCTTGATAAATTAGAAGATTTGGCTCAATCAAAGGAAGTTACCGAAATATTCCAAAAAAACTATGCTTTAGCAAATGCGTTGGCCATTTCGGGCACACCGGCCTTTATTATTGGTGAGGAAATAATTCCAGGAGTAATTAGTGTTGAGGAATTACGTTTAAGAATTGAGAATATTCGTAAATGTGGAAAAACAAATTGCTAAAAAAAATTGATCCTTTGCCTTTTTGCTTTTTTCTCCTTTTTACTGTATTAGAGCCAAAACTTGCCTCTAATTTAGAAGAGTGAAATGAGAAAAAAAATTATCATTCTGAATGGCCCAAACCTTAATATGCTAGGAAAGCGTGAACCTCAAATTTATGGCACGCAAACCCTTAGTGATATTGAAAATATGTGCCTAAAAAAGGCGGAAAAATTAAATTTGGCAATTGATTTTCGTCAGTCTAATTCTGAATGTGAGTTAATTGAATGGATTCAAAAGGCTAATGAAAATTTTGCTGCTATTATTATTAATCCGGCGGCCTTTACCCATTCATCCATTGCCATAAGAGACGCACTGGCAGGCGCAAATTTGCCTATTATTGAAGTTCACCTGTCAAATATTTATCAAAGGGAGGAATTTCGCCATCATTCCTTTATATCACCTATTGCCAGTGGAATTATATGCGGGCTGGGGACAAATGGATATTTACTTGCCTTAGAGGCAATAGCTGAGCAATTATAAAAAAATTTGTTAAAGTGAGAATTTGAAAATGAAAAAGCCATCTATAGTGGATCAAAAACTAATTAAAGAAATAGCAAAATTAGTTAAGGAACAGGATCTTGCTGAAATTGAATTGGAACATGATGAATTTCGTCTAAGGGTTACCCGTTCCTTTGCCAGCGAAACAGTGCATGTTGCAGCCCCACCTCAACCAGCACCAATTGTTCAGCAAACTGCACCTGCTGCGCCTCTAGCCTCTTCTTCCACTCCCCCCACCTCAAGCGGGACAAAAATTGAAACTTCTATAGAAGAAGAAAATAATGATGATTTAACTGCAAATCCCAATACGCTTTTATCCCCTATGGTTGGCACAGCCTATATGGCTCCGGAGCCTGGCGCTACTGCCTTTGTCAAAGAGGGAATGAATGTTAATGAGGGGCAGACTGTTATGATTATTGAGGCGATGAAAACGATGAACCAAATTCCCGCACATAAATCTGGCATAGTTAAAAAAATTATCGTTGAAGATGCCCAGCCAGTAGAATTTGGTGAACCCCTGCTCATCATAGAATAATATAGAATAATGGAAAAATAATGTTCTCCAAAGTTTTAATTGCAAATCGTGGTGAAATTGCCCTTAGAATACTTCGCGCATGTAAAGAATTGGGCATACAGACCGTTGCTGTTCATTCAACTATTGATGAAAATGCAATGCATGTAAAATTAGCCGATGAATCGGTCTGTATTGGCCCCAACCCCGCAACCGAGAGCTATCTTAATATACCTTCAATTCTTGCAGCTTGCGAAATAACCGGAGCTGAGGCCGTTCATCCGGGATATGGTTTTTTATCTGAAAATGCCCGTTTTGCACGAATATTGGAAGAACATAAAATTAGCTTTATCGGCCCATCGGCTGAACATATTTCTATAATGGGCGATAAGATAGAAGCCAAAAATACTGCGCTAAAACTCGGTATACCGTGCGTTCCGGGTTCTGATGGCGCGGTAAATAGCGAAAGCGAAGCTAAAAAAATTGCTAAAGAAATTGGCTATCCGGTTTTAGTAAAGGCAGCTTCTGGCGGTGGTGGACGCGGCATGAAATTGGCAATGAATGAAAAAGAATTAGATACTGCCCTTGCAACTGCCCGCTCTGAAGCAAAAGCGGCCTTTGGCCATGATGCAGTATATTTAGAAAAATATTTATTAAAGCCGCGTCATATTGAAGTGCAAATTATTGGCGATGGAAAGGGAAATGGCGTTCATCTGGGAACGCGTGATTGTTCATTACAACGCCGTCATCAAAAAATTTGGGAAGAAGCATTAGCACCTTCCCTTAGCGTTGAAGAAACAAACAAAATCGGAGAAATATGCGCTAAGGCCGTTCGCAAACTAAAATATTCTGGCGCCGGAACTTTTGAATTTCTATATGAAAATGGCGAATTTTATTTTATCGAAATGAATACACGATTACAGGTTGAACATCCGGTTTCTGAAAGAATTACCAATATTGATATTGTTTATGAACAAATTCGCGTAGCAGCGGGAGAAGAATTAAGTATAAAGCAGAATGAGGTTACTTTTTGGGGACATGCAATAGAAGTTAGAATTAACGCAGAAGATCCAGAAACTTTTATGCCTTCACCCGGTCTGATTAAACATTATCATCCCGCTGGGGGAGTTGGAGTGCGCGTAGATGCTGCTGTTTATCAGGGATATAAAATACCGCCATTTTATGATAGTCTTATTGGCAAATTAATTGTGCATGGACGCACCAGAAATGAGGCCATTATGCGATTAAGACGCGCCCTTGATGAATTTGTGGTTGATGGGGTGAAAACCACCCTACCCCTTTTTCAACGTTTGATTGAAGAACCAGAAATTATTTCCGGTGATTATGATATTCATTGGCTGGAAAAATATCTTGCTAATAAAGAATAATTTATCATATGGAAGATGATGAGTTATTTTCTATAAAAATTACCCCAGAATTGCTTCTTCGTGCATATAGGGCCGGAATATTTCCTATGGCCGAATGCGCGGAAGATAAGGATATTTTTTGGGTCTGTCCGCAAAAAAGGGGCATAATCCCACTGGATAAATTTCATATATCTAGATCTTTACGAAAAACTATTAATAGGGGTAATTTTACGATCAAAATTGACAATGATTTTGAACAGGTAATTACTTCTTGTGCTAAATTCGGCACTAACAGAGAGACAAGTTGGATAAATGAAACCATAATAGATTTATATTCTGAACTATTCTCCCTAAAATATTGTCATACAGTTGAAATATGGAATGATAATAATATGGTTGGCGGTCTTTATGGTGTGTCAATAGGGGCAGCATTTTTTGGAGAAAGCATGTTTCACAAAACTAGCAATAGCTCCAAAATCGCTCTTGCTCACCTGGTAAAAAGATTAAAATTTGGCGGCTATAAACTGTTAGACACGCAATTTATGACCCCACATTTACGTTCAATGGGAGGAATTGAAATAGATAGGGAAGAATATGAAAATCTATTAAGAAAATCCATCGCACAAAGCGCCGATTTTTATCTTTTACCAATAGATGATGATTTATGTATAAATTCATAAATTTCTAAAGCATGTCGTGTTCATTTGCATTCACTTAACATGCTTTGTATTATTCATTATTATCCTTTTTCAAAGACTTCAGGCTGGCAAATACTGATTCAGCGTCTAATTCTTCACTATCTGTGCCCGACTTAGAACCAGCCTTTCCTTGACCTAACGCGCCTTTACTAACTCCGCCTATTTCCTTATTTGTTTCCTGCTCTGTATTTTTATGTAAATTTTCCCCCGTCCGCATATTCATAATATCTTCTAATCTATAAGCGGATTTAGATAGGGCTTCTTCCGCCGAAAGCAATATAGTCCCGCTAAGGGGGGGAACATTTTTCCCTTTACCGGAAGTTGATTTTTTAACTTCCATATCAAGATCTACCTGCGTGCAAAGGCCAAGCGTTACCGGATCCATCATGGTAAGATTAGCACTGTTCCAGTGAGTTCCATTGCGCACTGCCTCAATGGTAGTCTTAGTAGTGCCGATAAGACGGATAATAGCAGCGTCAGGAAGTTCTGGGTGATTACGAATAAGCCATTTTATTGCGCCTGGCCGTTCATTACGACGAGAAATTGGCGTATATCTAGGCCCTTTTCGTCTTTTGGTCGCAACCAAAGTTTTAGGCTCTAACAGCTTCATTCTATAAGAACTATCCGCCTCTGCCTTTTTTATTTCATCACGAGATAATTGCCCATTATTAATTGGGTTAACACCCTTAACTTTACCCGCAACATCACCATCGGCAATGCCTTGCACTTCTAATAAATGCAAAGAGCAAAAATCTGCTATTTGTTCAAAAGTAAGAGACGTATTGTCAATTAGCCAGACAGCGGTTGCTTTGGGCATTAAAAGTTTTGTTGCCATTTTTCTCTCTTATTAATATTAATTATCAGGCGCGTAAGCGCAAAATTTATCTTATTCTCAATAGGCATGTTAATGCCCACCACCAGGAGCGTTCTTTTCAAAACGCCCCGCCTCAAAAATAATAATGAGGGGAATTGCTATGATTATATATGATGATTAGGCAAAAAAGCAATAGTTTTTCAAATTATTATTTACATTTTGCAGTTTTGGCTAAAACAGCAGCAAAATCCTTATTTCTAACCGCTTCATCTAACATGGCTAATTTTTCTTTGCTAAGTGAAGCGGTAAAATAATTTTTTTCTTCTTCTTTCATTTTCCTATCATCATAAATTTCTAAAAATTTACGTAAATAATATTCAACATCAATATTTAATCTTATTAACTCTCTATTATCGGCAATAATTAAAAAAAATGGCATGGCTGGCTTATAGCCAATTTTTACATATTCAACTAACTCATTTATTAAAGAGGCAATTTCAAGCTCTGAAATATCATTTGGGCTGCGTGAATAATTTCCACAATAATAAAAATCATCATCAGCGCTTAAATTCATCAAACGATAGATTTTTTCCATATAAAGGCAAGCGCCCATTACTATCATTTCCCCATTAACAATCTCTTTTACCAAATATCTTTCCCAATATTTTTTATTAGTTGCTTCATCATTATATTTGGCTATATCTGGATAGCGAGATTTATAAATTTCATATTCTGCCTCTAATATATTTTTACATGAGCCATTTTTGGAAATAATATCATTTATTTTTTCTCTTTCCTGTTCACTATATTCATAAAAAAGGGGATGAGGGTTGTTTCTGAATGACCAAAAATTCTGTTTAGTTGAAGAATTTTGCGCAAAAGAAAGGTTTGAGCTGAAACTAAGAAGAAATAGTGCAAATATTATTTTTTTCAATTCTATCCCCAAATATTGCCTTTATGGTTTTAAGCAACCATAAAGAGAATATCAGGAAATCAGCAAGATAAAAGCTTTAATCTCAAATGGCAAAATATTGCTTAATAGCTTTAAGGAAATATATGTGAATTTAATCTGGCTCAAAATTTGAGCCAGATATTTAATTTTAGAATTTTAGATATTTCGCCTGAATAACGCCTTCAAGCTTTGCTATTTTTTCAAGCACTTTTTCATCCAGCCTATTATCAATAGAAATTAGTGCAATGGCGCTTGCGCCTTGCTTTTCTCGCCCCAGATTAAAATTGGCTATATTTATATTTAGTTCACCAAGTAAAGTTCCCAAACGACCAATAAATCCGGGCTTATCCACATTTGCAATATATAGCATATTTGGTGTTAATTCGGCTTCCATATTAATGCCCTTTACCTGAATAATGCGCGGTTTGCCATTGGCAAAAATCGTTCCGGCAACCGATCTGGTTTGAGTTTCAGAAGTTATTATTAAGCGAATATAATTTTCATAAGCCCCTTGCTGTTCGCGTTTAATTGTCTCAATATTAATTCCCCTTTCTTTTGCTAAGACTGGCGCAGAAACCATATTTACATCGCCAAGTAATGGCTTAAGCACGCCGGTAATTGCAGCGGCAACCATTGGTTTTGTATTTAATTGAGCAACATCTCCTTCAAATTCAATAGCAATATTGGTAATTGCTGTTTCGGTTAATTGGCCGGCGAAAGAACCTAATTTCTCACTCAAATTAATAAAGGGAGTTAATTTTGGCGCTTCTTCAGCTGTAATTGAAGGAAAATTAAGCGCATTACTTATTTCGCCACTGGTTAAATAGCCTGAAATTTGTTGCGCTATCTGAATGGCCACATTTTCCTGCGCCTCTTTGGTTGAAGCGCCAAGATGGGGCGTGCAGATTACATTAGGTGCGCTAAAAAGCGGGTGATCTCTGGCCGGCTCTTCTGCATAAACATCTAGAGCTGCTCCTGCAACTTTGCCGCTTTCAAGCGCTTCTTTAAGCGCTATTTCATCTATCAAACCGCCACGCGCGCAATTAATAATACGCACACCATCTTTCATTTTGTTAATTGCTTCTTTGGAAATAATATTACGAGTTGTCTCAAGCAATGGTGTATGTAGGGAGATAAAATCGCTACGTTTAAGCAATTCATCAAATTCTACCTTTTCTACCCCTATATTTTTTGCTCTCTCTGGCGTTAAAAATGGATCATAGGCAATTACTTTCATTTTTAACCCTTGCGCCCTATCGGCAACAATTGAACCAATATTACCCGCACCAATGAGCCCAAGTATTTTTGCGGTTACTTCAACACCCATAAAGCGAGATTTTTCCCATTTTGAAGCTCTTGTTGAAAAATCAGCTTCTGGAATTTGCCGCGCAAGCGCAAGCATTAGGGTAATAGCATGTTCAGCCGTTGTAATTGAATTGCCAAAAGGCGTATTCATAACAATAATACCCTTAGCGGTTGCCTTAGGAATATCAATATTATCTACCCCAATGCCAGCACGACCGATAATTTTTAGCTTTTTAGCCGCATTTATGATTTTTTCGGTAACTTTAGTGGCTGAGCGAATGGCTAAGCCATCATAATCGCCAATAATCTCATGTAATTTTTCTTTATCTTTGCCAACATCTGGAAGATAATCCACTTCAACGCCATTTTGCTTAAAAATTTCAACCGCGGTTGGGCTTAACTTATCTGATATTAATATTTTAGGCATTTTTGCCTCCTAATTTATAATTTAATTTAATGAAATCTGACAAACTGTCAGTTATGATGGTTAAAGTGCCGCTTTTTCTTCTGCAAAAGCCCAATCAAGCCAGGAGGTCAGCTTTTCTAAATCGCTCACCTCAATTGTTGAGCCTGCCCAAATACGCAAACCAGATGGCGCATCACGATAAGCACCAATATCATAGGCGACATTTTCAGCGTCTAGCCTTGCGACCATTCGTTTGGCAAATGCGGCTTGCTCTTCGCTTGATAGGCTAGTAACCTTCTCATCGCTTATTACCAGGCAAACAGAAGTATTTGAGCGCTCAGTAGGATTTTTGGCTAAAAAATCAACCCAAGCGGTTCTTTCAACCCAATCATTAAGAACGGCAAAATTATTGTCCGCTCTTTGTTGCATGGCTTTAAGTCCGCCAATTTTTAAGCCCCACTCCATCGCGTCAATCACATCTTCAATTACTAATAATGAAACTGTGTTAATGGTTGCAGCAGAAAAAATGCCAGAAATTAACTTGCCATTCTTTGTTAGGCGAAAGATTTTTGGTAAGGGGCGAGGCGGGGTATAATTTTCTAGCCGCTCAACCGCACGCGGGGAAAGAATAATCACCCCATGTTGGGCTTCTCCGCCCAAAACTTTTTGCCAAGAAAAGGTAGTTACGTCAAGCTTGCTAAGGTCAACATTTTGCGCAAAAACCGCAGAAGTCGCATCACAAATTGTTAAGCCTGTTCTATTTTCATCAATCCAATCTCCATTAGGCACGCGCACGCCTGATGTTGTGCCATTCCAAGTAAAAACCACATCATTGTCAAAATTAACTTGGCTTAAATCAGGTAATTCGCCATAGGGAGCTTCTAGCCTATTTACATTTTCAATTTTTAGCTGTTTGACAATATCAGTAACCCAGCCAAAGCCAAAACTCTCCCACGCTAATATGTCAACTGGGCGCGCGCCTAACATTGACCAAAGTGCCATTTCAACAGCACCAGTGTCAGAAGCTGGCACAATGCCGATAAGATAATCATCGGGCACTTCAAGCAATTGACGGGTTAAATCTATTGCCTTTTGAATACGCGCTTTAGCTGGTTTTGCCCGGTGCGAACGCCCAACAAGGGCATTTTTTAGCACATCAACATTCCAACCCGGACGCTTAGAACAAGGCCCTGAAGAAAAATTAGGATTTTGGGGAATAATAGTCGGTTTTGCGGCGTTAGCGCCATTTATAGTTTGCTCAATCATGAATCTACCCTCTCAGATAGTTAGCCCCTCGTTGGGGAGGGGTGGCCCACTGAGCGAGTTACTCCTAAAAAGAAAAAAATGCAAGAGTTTTTTGAAAATTTTTTAGTTTATTTGTGTTATAGTTTATTATATATAATATATATGAAATATATATAATAACATATTTAGAAGTTATTTTTTCTTGATTTCCTATATGCTATAATATATTTTAAGATAAGCAATATATATAAAAGCATATAGATGAATGATATTATTTCTAAATTAAAAAATGCACGCAAAGCGTTAAGAATTAGCCAGGCAGAGCTTGGCGAACGCATTGGCTTGCCGCAAAGTCATATCTCAAAAATTGAAAGCGGCAAGAGTGATATTCAACTTTCAAACCTTGTGCAGATTGCACGCGCATTAGATTTTGAATTGCAATTAGTGCCAAAAAAAGCAATTCCAGCCGTTCAATCTATTATTAGATCAACGATGCAACACAGACTATCTCCAAAAGTTCATCTTGATGATGAGAATAAGGATAATAAAAATTTACAATTATTAAACGTGCCTTCCTCTCCTGCCTATTCACTGGACAATGATGATGAATAATGTTTCAGTTCTTAATGTAAAATTACATGAAGAGATAATTGGCACGATTACTATTTTGCCAAATGATCGTTCAATTTTTGCTTTTTCTGAACAATATATAGAAAATCAGCAGCGCAATATATTAAGCCTATCATTTAAGGACGAGTTTGGAGAGTTAATTACTAATCAGCCTGCAACTGGTCCAAATTTACTTCCCTTTTTTTCAAATTTGCTACCAGAAGGTGCATTGCGTGATTATTTAGCTGAGCGGGCGGGCATTAAACAGGTTAGGGAGTTAGCTTTGTTACAAATATTAGGGCAAGATCTGCCCGGCGCAATTACCATAGAGCCATTTGAGAGTGGAGCATGCTCTGGTGCTATTAAAGATGAGGGGAAGGACGAAGGGGAACAGCGTAAAGAAAACCCTCTTAAATTTTCTCTTGCTGGCGTTCAGCTAAAATTCTCAGCTTATAAAAATAAAGGAAAAAATGGTGGCTTAACTATTCCGATAAATGGTGTTGGTGGCTCATGGATAGCCAAATTACCTTCCTGTAAATTTGATAATGTGCCAGAGAATGAATTTTCTTTCATGCATATTGCAAAGACAATTGGCATAGATGTTCCAGAAATTGATTTAATAAGCCTTGATAAGATTGATAATCTTCCTCAAGTGCTTGGTAATTTAAGGGGCGATAAAGCATTTATCATTCAACGTTTTGACCGCTCTAAAAACGGAGCAATTCATATTGAAGATTTTGCGCAAATCTTTGCTATTTATCCGAGCCAAAAATATCAAAAAGCCAGCTATCGTAATATTGCTAATGTGTTAGGAATTGAAACAGAGCAAAAAGATATTGCTGAATTTATCCGTCGGTTAGTTTTTTCAACTCTAATTGGCAATAATGATATGCACTTAAAAAATTGGTCGTTAATTTATTATGATAAAAAAAATGCCAGCCTTTCCCCTGCCTATGATTTGCTTTCAACAATTGCTTATTTTCCCGATGAAACAATGGCATTAAAATATGCAAGAACTAACAAAATGGCTGAATTGAATTTAGAGGAATTATCCTATTTAGCCGATAAAGCAAAATTACCTGAAAAATTAGTTTTAGACAGCGCCAAACAAACAGTTTGCAATTTTATAGAGGTTTGGGCAAAAGAAAAAAACAATCTATTTTTAAGCAAAACTATTATTAAAAAAATTGACGAGCATATTAAAACCCTAGCCATTATTAAAGAAATATAGGGCATTTGTTGATCATGTCGGGTTCGTCGATTATTCGCCTTTGCTAGCAAGGCACATTTCGCGCCACTATTTGCCACTATTTGATTGAGTGAGAGCGTAATGTAACAAGGTCTAACGAAGCGCAAAACGGCCTTGTATAATGAGAAAATCAACCCATCCGGCCTGACTTCTAACGCTTGACTGAGTCAACCAGGCCCGCTTCCTCGCCCCGCCCCTGTTAGAGAGAACAGAATTATTTCATAAAATGGTTCAAAATAATTAGAAAAAGCTCCAAATCAAAACCAAATTTCTGGAGTAGGTGCCTCTCTATTTTCTTCTCCTCCGCTTGATTGTTCTGTCATTTTATCTAAGACTGGAGCAAGAACTTCGTCAAAATATGCCCTAGCATTATCAGTATTTATATTAGAAAGATTTAAACTTTCTTTTCCATCACTATCCTTAACGATCTTAATATTTGTTGCAGCGCTTGTCCATGCCGGTCCGATAACGAAAGTGCTTGAATCGGCAAGTTCATTAATTATTGCTTCTTTTGCTACTCGTGAGAGGACATATTTCCCGCCCTTTTTAACCAAATATGATATGGGCGAAGTTAGTCCCGCTAGGTTTGAAGCGACATTAACACCCTTAATTACTTCAACGGCCCTTTTGCCATATTTGGCCTCAATAAATTTATATGGGGCTGAATTATAAATTTGCTCAGCCATTTCCCTTCTGAAATTTTTTAACTCAGCTCCCCTTTGTTTGTCATTGCTGCTAACATCAAAAATCAGACCCGAAAAAAATCCTGAACTATAACCCGTTCCCTCAGGCCCTGTAAAGTCAGTCCTGATATTTGCGAATGCTCTAATATGGTCAGAAGAAAAATATTTTCTTCCAACATCTCCTATTGGCGCCTTTTTTGAGAATGCCTTAAATGCGTCTGTAATTGGGTCGGATATTTCCTTAATCGGAACGCCAGCATCCATAGTGCCATCACTTTTAATAGTGCTAATGACACCTCTCTTTGTTCTGAGGTCTGACACGCTGACAAATAATCTGGCATTGTCTCTATCAGGATCTGTTGGAACTAATAGCACCGCCAAAAATCTTGTATTTCCATAATCGGCATATAGACCGGGAAAAACCGCGTCTGGAGCAAAACCCTGCAACCTGCCCTCAGCCTTTAAGTTTCCTAATGTTGACTGTATCCTATCAACAGTGTCACCAAAAATACCGTTTTTTACGCCTTCACTATTATCAACCTTACTCTCAACAATGGCGCTCTGGTTCGGCGATGGGCTTATTTTTTCTTCTGCGGATGCGAAAGTAGAAGAAAGAGTATTTTGAAAATTATTTTGCTGTGCCTGATTTGCAGGAGAAACATAATTTAAGTTTGAAGCCACAATATTAGATGTTCCAGATATTCCTGACATAATATATTTCCCCAGATAAGATATTATTGTAAAAACAATTGGTTGGGAACAGACATCCACCTCCGTTTGCATAATAACAATAATAAGATTTAGTCATATCCGTATAAAATACGTAGAAATATTTTTAGAATAATATTTTTGAGTAAAATTCGTTAAGCATAAATCTTAATCTAAATAAAATTTTCTCACCAAATTAAGCTTTACATATGTTATTATGCCCGCTGGTTTAACATATTTATCATTTTACTTTGATAGAGGCCTTATTTAACCATTTTGAAGTGCGAAAATAATAGATATGACAAAAATCGTCCCAAATATTATAAAACATCCGGTTGCAAATATTGAGCCAAAAGGCTCCCATAGCGAACAGCAACCCGCTCAACCAACTTTCAGGCCTGATGGCTATGAAAGCGATATTCGGGTTAGAAAATTTAAGGAACTAATTGAAAAGGCGAATGTCTTTTTCAGGTGGGGCCGCGTAAAAAAGGCCGCACACACACTCTCAATAAGGCCAGTTGAAGCAATAGATAGAAGACCTCTTAGAAATATATCTAATGAGGCACTAGTTGCAAAGCTTACTAAGATAAATCAAACGTTAAAAGATGCTAGACTATCTGCTCCAGACCCACAAACACTGGCAGAAATTAATCTTGGCTCGGTAATGATAAATGAACATATTAGAAGGCTATTATTAGTAATAAATGCCAATGACAATCCAAATAAAAATGCTCTTACCCCAGAGGATAAGGAGCTATTATCATGACACAATTTGCCAGTTGGACAGGTGATGATAGTCAGCAAATATTGGCTGATAATATCAATGAAAAAAAACTTACAAATTTGTTAAGTAAGAAAGAAAGAAAATTACTAATTGCCCTTGCCTCTTTACAATTAAGCTATGGGCAAACAAATGAAGCAATAGCCATTTTATTATTGTGCCGAGTTAATGCACCAGATGATTTGCAAGTGTTGCGCCTATTGATAAGAGCCTATATTGCGCTTGGCTGGTGGGATAAATCAGAAGAAATGATAAAGGAATTTAATCATTATTCAAAAAATCAACATAATATTGCCCATCTTTTTTTGGCACTTACCTTTTTGGGTAAAAAAAAATTAGCAAAAGCGCGCGAACAATTTAAGTTTTTTTGCAAAAATAGACTAAGGGTAACTGAATAATGGGTGTTTTGAAACAATCATTGCTTACCATTATTTCGCGTAAAGATCTGGCATTGGTCCTATTATTAATGATCATCATTTCTGTGATGATATTGCCTTTGCCTACATTTTTGATGGATGCTTTAATTGTTCTAAATATGTCCTTAACCATTTTGATTTTAATGGTTTCTATTTACTTGCATAAGGCAGATGATTTTTCAGTTTTTCCTGCGGTCATATTATTGGCGACAACATTCAGATTAGCAATATCCATTTCCACGACCAGACTCATTCTTTCTCAGGCAGATGCGGGTGATATTATCCAAACATTTGGTATTTTTGTAACTCAAGGTAGTGTTGTTGTTGGTTTAGTAATTTTTACCATTATTACGACAGTGCAATTTATTGTTGTTACCAAAGGCTCTGAACGTGTTGCTGAAGTTGCCGCCCGTTTTACACTTGATGCCATGCCAGGTAGGCAAATGTCTATTGATGCCGAATTGCGCAATGGGGATATTACGCAGGAAGAGGCAGCCTTAAAGCGGCAGCAATTGGAAAAAGAAAATAAATTTTTTGGCGCAATGGATGGCGCGATGAAATTTGTTAAGGGCGATGCAATTGCCGGCATTATTATCATTATAGTCAATCTTGCCGGAGGATTTGGCATAGGAACAATTGCTAAGGGATTATCCGCTGCTGAAGCTGCAAGCATCTATTCGCGCCTAACGATAGGTGATGGTTTGGTAAGCCAAATTCCTGCTCTTTTATTGGCAATTTGTGCGGGTATTGTAATTACAAGAGTTACAACAAAAGATCAGGCAGATTTGGGAACGGATATTGTTGGACAATTGACAGGTTCTGGCAAAACATTGGTAATTGCCGGCGTAATTTTGGGCTTATTGAGCCTTGTGCCGGGCTTTCCTGTTATTCTCTTTATGATTGCCTCAATCATTTTTGTTGTTAGCGGTTTGATTATTCTAAAACGCGAAAATGAGCTATCAAGGGCGCAAATGCAAGAAATGGAGCAAAAATTAGCCTCATTAAATCTTGGTCCTGATGGGAAGCCTTTAAGTGAACAGGAAAAACTTGAAGAAGCAAAAAATGCTGCTCTTAATGATGTTTTGGTAAAAGAAAATGATATTGTTTCACTGGTTTTAGGAAGCGAATTAATAAAAAATATTGATAAGGAAATATTTATCAATAGGCGCAATCACTCTATTGCTGATATTGAGGAAAGAATGGGTATTTTCTTACCCCATTTTGGCTATATGGAAAATCCAAATATTGCGGCAGATGAGTTTGAAATAAATATTGAGGGTGTTCCTATATTTTCTGCAAAAATTGAGTTGGGTAATAATCTTGTCATTATCCAAAAAGAAATGCTTGAACTTTTGAATTTGCCTATTAATCCATTAGAAGAAAATTGGCCTATAAGATCGGCATTTTGGCTGCCTGAGGAATTGAAAGAAAAAATTGCAGATATTGATGCACAAATTCTTACAATTAGCGAATTATTAGTTGATATATCCATCTATTATCTGATGAAAAATGCTAGCCAGCTAATTGGATTTGAACAGGTAGAGCATATTTTGCAATTACTTAAGAAAGAACATCCCTATTTGGCGCAGGAAGTTGCCCAAGCGGCAAATGCAACACAATTATTAGAAATAATTCGTCGCTTAGCAGATGAATCTGTACCTATTTTTTCAAGGCGCCTATTATTTGAAGGCCTTCTTGAATCAATAATTAAAAGAAAGGGCTCAATTGATATGACTGAGCAAATTCGCTATGCGCTTCGTCGCCAAATTAGCAGGCATTTTGCAGATAATGATAATATTATTGCCGCCTATATTATTGAGCCAGATTTAGAAAATCGCCTAAGAAAATCGCTAAAAAACGAATATGATGCCCGTTATTTAGCCCTTGACCCGCAAACCTCAAATTCACTTCTTTCTCAACTTGGAAGAATAATTTATAAAGAAGATATTTCTGTTCCCCCACCTGTTTTAGTTACCTCAAGTGATGTGCGCCCGCATCTAAAGAAATATCTGAGCAATAATAATATTGATTTTGATGTGCTGGCATTTCAAGAAATATCATCAGAATTTCAATTACGCCCAATTGGCACAATTTCTTTAATTGATAATTATGGCAAGACAGAAAAAGAAGAAGAAAAGGTTGTCGCCTAGATTCGTTGAGTTGTTTACCATTTCAGTAATATGTAATTTTAAGACTGTATTTTTTCTTAATATTCTGTTAACATATGGGAGCGGATTAAAATATATTGCCTAAAGGCTAATGAATGGAGAAAATCAATGGACGAGATAGCTGGTATTTCTGGCGCGCAGTCTGAAACTAATAATAGTGATAAGGCGGCGCAAGAATTTGATAATATATTGGCAGCAGAAATTGCAAAGGCGGCTGCCCCCGTTGGTATGATGATGTTATCACCATTATTTAATCTTATCCTACAGGCCGGCAAGGATCAAGAAACCTAAATTTAATCCTTTCCATGCCGTTCAATATTGAACGGTTTCATTAAATATCCGAGCAGGGAGTTAATAAGGGAGGCTATATTGACAATTGTTCCTGTTATGACGGTTTCTTTAGCCGATATGAGTCAGTGGCAGAATAATATTAACATTCCTTCTACGCCTATGGGTGAAGGAACGACACAGATTGCTCAACTAACTAGCCCTGCAAACACTGAAAGCCAGTCTACCAGTAGTATAAATACGCAAACTCGCGCCATAGATCTTATTTCTAATGAAGCTATGAATCCGATGAATAATGGTGCATTTGGCAATATGATGGGTAATGTTCATGATGTGATATCAAGAGGGCAGCTAAATAGAGAAGAATTGGCCTTAAATGCGCAAGAGGTTAATATTGATAAATTAAAGAGCGAAATGATTCCGGCTTATGAATTAAAAAATAGCGCAATCACAACCAATAGTTCAAATGAAGCAATTCAGTCAATGGCGAAAACATTTGATCATGCAATGTTTGTTGCAATGGTAACGCAGGTTGCTTCGGGAGTTTCCAACTCATTAAGAATGTTAGTAAGGCAGGCCTAATAATGATATTAGGGGATTTTATTGTAACAGAATTGGCAAAAAGTGGAGGATAAATGCACATTTATCAAAAGCTATTATTAAAAACCAACAGGAAAAATAAGAAAAAAACAAATAGCTATCGTAAAATGAATAATAATATAGGGCTGCTCTATATGGTAAAAAACGCCCTATCATGTGCTAATCATACCATAAAACCAGCACTAAGATTTTTAGCCATTTTAATGTTGGGGCTGACACTAGCCGCCTGTAAAGCAGAACTATATGGAAATCTTAGCGAACGACAAGTAAATGAAATGATACTTGTCTTAGGTGAAGAGGGCATTGAGGCGAGCCGGAAAAAAACCGAACTTGATAATTATGCTCTTTATATTGATCGCTCTGATTTTGTGAAAGCTATTTCTATTCTCTCATCGCGCGGTCTTCCTGGCAGCTCATATGAGTCTTTAGGCGAAGTATTTAAGTCGGATAAAATTGTTTCTACTCCATTTGAGGAAAGAGCGCGCTTTATGTATGCGCTTAATCAGGAATTAGCGCAAAGCATAACTCAAATAGAGGGCGTAGTATCATCGCGCGTGCATATTACAATTCCAGAAGAAGCTCCATTTTCAGATAAAAAACAAAGCGCGCGCGCTTCAATATTTATTTATCAGGCAAAGGATGCAGATATTACCCGATATGTGCCGGTCATAAAAAATCTCGTTACCAGAAGTGTTGAAGGGTTAACTTATGAAAATGTAACCGTTGCTATATTTAATGCCCAATCTAACGAGGATAATGTAACTGGGAAAAAAGAACAACAATCAGAAAATTCCCCCTCCCCCATAATATCTTATATTAGCTTCTTTATTTTTGCTCTATTGGCATTTTTTGTTTTATCCAGGTTTATATGGAAGCCAACTGGCAAAATTCCGGAGCCCGGATATATTGCCAAAACAGATATTAAGAAGTCACCATTATCATGATACAGCAGCAAAAGAACCCCCTAGCCTTGTCTATTACAGATATTGATGAAGAATGGCTCCAATTATGGAATATGGCTATAAAAAACGAAAATTTAAGAAAGGAAATAGAAGAAAATAATCGTGTAAATCACCGCCTGGTAGAAAATATTCTTGGTGAAAATGGGGCTATTATAAAGGAAGATGAATTTATAGAAGATGAAATATTAAAAACTATTTCTTTTCTTAAAAAAGATAAACAAAGATTTATTGAATTATGTGGTCTTGGGCTGATTGGAATAAATTTAAGGAAAATTATTGATCCTAAAGAACTTGCCCCATTTTTGCAGATTTTTGGTGAAGAAAATATAAAAATAGCCACAAGACTTGATATTGACTACCCACCCTTTGAAAATATTACTATTGAACCAGAAAGAATGAAGGAATTTATTAATATTGCCGGAATGCGGGCAATTACGAGTTGGAGCTGGAATCTAGCAGATGCCATCGGAGCCGCTATCAGATTATTATTACCAAAGTCTTTTTCTTCAGTAAAGGAAAGATCAAACGCAATAGATAGTGAAATTGCAACAGAGCTAATCAGAAAGCTAACAAAATATTTGGACGAATATAATAAATTTAGCTGATATATTTATGGAATAAACATGTATCAAGGTCGCATAATAAAGCCCGAAAAAATTGCAGAAATGGAAAGACTGGCAAAAGAATCGACTGGCCAGAACAATGGAAATATGCCAGCCTCATCTAAACAGCAAGAAGAAGTGCATTTAACACTTGAAGAGGCTAGAAAATTAGCCGATCAGATAAATAAAAAGGCAATTGCCGAAGCACAAGAAATACGTGACAATATAATTATACAAGCTCAAGAGCAGGCAAAAATAATCATGCTGGAAAAAGCTCTTGAATTGCAAACAAAATTTACCGAAGAAATTAAGGCCAGCCAAGTCAAATTAGGATTAATTGTCGCCAATTGCGTGAAAAAAATTATTGGGCAAATGCCAAAGGAAGAAGTAGCACGTAATATTATTAAAACCGCCCTAGAAGAATATGGTATTCACCACGCTATTTCTATCAGGGTCAGTGCAAATGATTTTGATGCAGCCTGGTGGAAAAACTGGGACTTTTTGCAAAAACATAATATTGATGACAGTATTTTTGAGAGGGATAGTAGTCTTGAAGATGGGCGTTATATTATAGATTTTGCCGGCCATGAAATGGATGTTGGTTTAATAACGCAGATTGAGAGCTTAAAAAATATTGCCAGCGAACGCGATAAGGATGAAACCATATCGGCCAATAATGAGAGGCTCAATATTAGCAACAAAGAGGCACAAAATGACAGCTAGTTTGTTGCGTGCACTAGACAATATTGAAGCTAAATTACAAAATACAAGTTTCACAAAATCTATTGGCAGAATTATTGAGGCTAATCCGGCAAGGATTACAACAAGTTTGCAAAATAGTTTTATTGGCGAAATTTGCCAAATTTCAAGCAAAGAGGCAAATTATTCCTTATTGGCGCAAACTATTGCAATTCAAAATGGCAATGCAATATTGGCGCCATTAGGCGAAATATATGCAATGCCAAGTGATGCAGAAGTTTTTCCTACAGGCAAACCGTTCAAAATTTATGTCGGCGATGCCCTTTTAGGGCGAGTGCTTGATGGTTTAGGAAGACCAATGGATGGGCGCCCCTTAAATAAAGATTATTTAAGGGCAAGATTAATTAGTTCAGATTCAATTTCACCAATGGATAGGCCAATAATTGATAAGACTTTTGCAACTGGCATTAAATCTATTGACGCGCTTGCTACTTTGGGTGTTGGGCAAAGGGTCAGTATTTTGGGTGATGCAGGCGCTGGTAAATCTACAATTTTGGCCATGCTGGCAAGACAGGCAAAGGCGGATGTCTGTGTTTTGGTCTCTGTTGGTGAACGCGGGCGCGAAATTCGGGAAATGCTTGACAGGCAATTACCAGTAAATATGCGGCAAAATATTGTAATTATTGCCTCCACCTCAGAAAAACCAGCAATGGAGCGCTTAATGGCCTCGCATTTAGGAATAGCCATAGCCGAACATTTTCGCGATAAGGGTAAAAATGTCTTATTATTATTTGATAGTGTCACCAGATTTGCAAGGGCACATCGCGAAGTTTCTCTAGCTGCGGGAGAAGCGGCAGTAAGGCGCGGATATACGGCTTCGCTTTACGCCGAATTACCAAAATTAGTTGAACGATGCGGGCAAACAGAAAAAGGATCAATAACGGCAATATTTACCGTTCTAACAGAAGCGGAAGGAATTGGCGATCCGATTGCCGAAGAATTAACCAGCCTTACTGATGGGCACATAATTTTAGATTCAAAATTAGGGCAAAAGGGGCACTTTCCAGCTATTGATATTTTGGCCTCTAGATCCAGATTAATGCCAGAAATTGTAACAAATGCCCATTTAGAAAGCGCAAATAAAATACGCGAATTAATGGGTAAATATAATGAGGTAGAGCTTTTATTACAGGTTGGCGAATATTCTAGGGGAAGCGATGAAAAGGCAGATGAAGCCATTGAAAAACATGATGAAATAATAGAGCTTTTAACCCAAAAGCCACACGACAAATGCGATTTTACAGAAACGGTTGAAAAATTAATAAATATTGCAAGCCTAAAATAATAATATTTATATATATATATATATTAAATTGATTGAATATGAAAAATATAACTATTGAAAAATTACTGGCAGCAAAGAAATTACATGTAGATATTGCCAAAAAAAATCTGGCATTAGCTCATAATGAAGTTAACAGAATCACAAATAAAATCTCATCTCTAAAAAATAAACTCGCACAGATGGAGCGGGAAAGCGCAGAAAAACGACAAAGGGAAATGAAAAAATTTCTGGCAAAAAAATTCACCAAAATTAAATATAGTCTGATATGTAATATTTATGACCTGACAGAATATGAACTATCCCAACAAAAAATATCAGTCTGGCACGCAGAACAAGCGAAAAAAAAGGCAATTGAGCAGGTTGAAATTGCAAAAGAAAAATTAAATTACGCGATCAAAAAACACGAAAAAATATTACATATAGCTGAAAAATTAACCTATGAGCAAATGGTGCGTGAAGAATTAATCTCCGAAGAAATAGAAAATATATAATATCACCTCCATTATCTATCATCTGGCAGACAAACACAAAATTATAGCCCAAGCTCCAAAACTATCATTATGATTAAATATTGCTTAACGGCATTTTTGTAAGACTAGCATATGATTATTGGAGCAATAAGATGACACCCAAACAATGCCGGGATATTTGGCGAGGTTCTGTGCCAAATTTAATTTTTGATATTAAGGGGTTTAGCGGCAAAATAGAGCTTAGTCAGAGCGAAAAATTACCCCAAACCCTGCCTCATATATTAATTGAAGCAAAAATTGATAAATCTCCCTTTAAGCTATTTATAGAGCAGGATTTCATATTGGATATTTTTTCCAGCCCGCAAATAGATGTTGATTTAGAAAAACTTAGCCCAAGTGAAGCGGCAATAATAATAGAGCATATTTTTACCCAACCATTAGAACAATTAGAACATATTTTGGACGGCAAAATAACAATTTTAAGAGCAGCAATAAGTGAAGAAAAGCCAAGAATTCACGGACTTGGCTTTATTATAAAAACAACAGAAAAAACTTATAATGGCGTATTTGTCAATGGTGACTTTGCTAGCCTAAACCGCATAGCTAAAGCCCTAAGCCCCTTTTATGCTCCAAAAGAAAAAGCTTTTCCCGATGAATGCGATGTGATTATCGGCCCCATTCAACTCTCTCAAAGTGAAATAGATAATCTTAGAATAAATGACCTTGTTAGTATTGGGCAAGAAATGAACCAGGAAGTAAAGGGATATATTGTTCGTAAAAGCGGCACATTTTGGCACGCTGATCTGGAACCAAAGAGCGCAAGAATAATTTCAGAACCGGGTGATATTTCGCAATTTTTGCAACCCACTGATGAAATAAAATTTGCCGGTATAAAAATTGGACAAATTAAAATCTTAGCCAATGAAGTCGCAAAAGTCAGAATAGGTGATAAATTCCAAATAGAAAGAATTGAAGATAATATAGCCCATTTAATTATTGATGGAAAACATATTGCTTCAGGCCATTTGCAAAATCTTTCCAATGTTCTTTGTCTGGCAATAAGCGAAATGGAGATGATAAATGCAGATGGCTGATACCACATTTGGCGCAATAGTCCTGTTGCTAATTGTTGGTTTTTTGCCAATAGCCGCTGTTACTGTTACAGCCTTTGCCAAAATTGCTATTGTGCTTGCTTTGGTGCGCAATGCGCTTGGAATTCAGCAATTACCACCCAATATTATTATTTATACATTATCTGTTATTCTTGCCGGATTTATTTCAATGCCCATATTAACCGAAGCATATAATTCTATGCTCAATGAGGGAATAAATTTTAATAGTTTAGAAGAATGGCAAAGGGCGGGTGAGTTAACATTAGAGCCATTAAGGAAATTTTTAATTCAACATACTGATCAGACACAATTGGCCTTTTTTAAGGCTTCCGCTGAAAAAATTTGGTCAAATAGCGCTAATTATACTGCCGATGAAAATTCTATAGCTATTCTTGCGCCTGCATTTTTGCTAACCGAACTTACCCGCGCCTTTGAAATTGGATTTTTATTATATCTCCCATTTTTAGCTATAGATATTATTGTTACTACAATATTGGTTGCTCTAGGCATGATGATGGTTCCACCAACCACTATAGCCATTCCATTCAAATTAATGTTGTTTATTTTCCTTGATGGCTGGAGCAAACTTATTCATGGCTTGGTTCTTACCTATGTCTAAGAAAGGGAATAATGTCTGAAATTGTATTTATTACTTATCTCTATGATGTTCTTTATGGCACGGCGATAATTGCAGTCCCGCCTTTATTAGTCTCAACTTTGGTAGCATTTTTGATAGGTCTTTTTCAGGCGGTGACACAAATTCAGGAACAAACCCTACCACAAACGGTAAAAATGTTTGTCATAGCCTTTATTCTGATTGCCTTTGGCTCAATGTTAATAGCACCATTATATACAGTTTCCGATAGAATATTTACCGATTTTTATAAATTATCATTATGAGGGAAATTAAATTACAAAAATAGGATAAATGGGATAAATTGGATTTATTAACACTCATAAATGCCATTACTCCGGCAACCGAACATATTGCCCTAGCCATTGCCCGCCCCTATGGGCTGACCATGACCTTTATCGCTTTTTTGTGGTTTAGGATAGATTCGGGGGTTTTGCGCATGAGTGTTGCAATGGCTTTTGCCATTCCGGTTTTTGCCTATGCCAGTCCGGATTTTCAAGCCAATATTGAAGCAAGCGGAGTTCCCTTTATTATCCTGTTCTTAAAGGAAATAATAATCGGCGCTCTACTTGGCTGGCTAATTTCCCTCCCACTTTCAATTGCTATAGGCGCTGGAGCTATTATTGATTTTTATCGCGGCAGTTTTCAAGGCCCTCCTGATCCCACAGGTGGACAGGTAACGGCCATTGGTAATTTATTTATGATTAGTTCCTTAGGCTTATTTGCTTCAATAGGTGGATTTTGGATTCTTATAGATTTACTTTATGAATCATATATTAGCTGGCCAATTTATTCCCCCATGCCCAATATAACAGAGGGAATGGGTGTAATTCTTTCCATGTTTACCAGCCTAATTAAATCATCATTTATTCTTGCTGCCCCAATAGTTACGGTAATGTTTATTACCGATATGACATATTTAATTGCAGCAAAGCTCGGTAAAAAAATTAATATTACCTTTTTGGCATTTTCTACCAAAGCTATGGTTAGCGCAATTCTTTTGCCAATATTTATATTTGTCTTTATAAGAGTGCAAAAAGAGGATTTTAAGCAAATAGAAATGGTAAGTAGTTTTTTTAAGGCGCTATTATCATGAGTGATCAATCAGAAGAAAAAACCCTTCCCCCCACCGAGCATAAATTAAGAAAAGCGCGCGAAAAGGGGCAGGTTTCTTCCAGCGCCGATTTTGTAACAGCTATGCTCACTATTGCTGGGGTTATTATTGTATTTTTTTCTGCAACCTCCTTTATAAATTTATTTCAGGGACTGCTAGATCGTGCCATTCTATCTATGAAAGAAGCAAATATCGCAACATTAAAGGGAGAGTTACTATTCACTGCCAAATCAATCACTTTATCCATCGCTCCTCTGGCAATAATTTTGGCGGTTGTGGCTTTGGTCGCAAATCTTGTTCATAAAAAGGGTTTTGTATTCTCCTTGCACCCAATAAAACCAGAATTTAATAAAATTAATCCCGCACAGGGAATTAAAAAATTATTTTCTGTACGAAATATTTCAGAATTTGGTGTATCCCTATTTAGAATCATAATTTGGTTCACCGCAGCTATTTTCATTATTTGGATATGGCTGCCAGAACTTATTTCATCACCAATTTGTGGCGAGGGATGTTTAGCCGCATCCATAATATCAATTGCACAATGGCTTTTTATAGCTGGTTGTATTTTGCTTCTGGCTGCGGGACTTGTGGATCTGCCAATGCAAATGGCATTATTTAGAAGAGATCAACGTATGAGCGTTAGCGAGCATAAGCGCGAATTACGCGATATTATGGGCAATCCAGAAATTAAAACTAGGCGCAAACAATTAGCAATGGAAGATATTGCTTCTCTTGAACACACCAATACCATAGATAATGTGCAGGGTTTATTATTGATTGGCGAAGATTGTGTAGTGGAAATTCGTTTCTTAAGCGGAGTAACACCTTTGCCAATAGTATATGCAAAGGCCAAAGGCGATAAAGCCTATGATATATTGGCCTTAGCTCGTGCAAATGGACACCCAATTGAAGATTTAGGTTCAACTACCCTTGATATTTATAAGTCGGTTGGACAGGGAATGCCAATTTTACAAAAGCATTTTGGCCCCGTTGCCAACGCGCTGGTTAAAAATAATTTAGTCTAATAATTAATTACCATATTATTATCTATTTGCTTAATTTCGCTTATCCAGACTAAAAAGCACTATCAATTTTACCATATAGATAATTTCCTATTTTCTAAAACCGAAAGATTAGTTAGATTAAGGGGATAGATAGATGTAATGAGCAGGAAAGGACAAGAATGGGCGAATTTGGTTCAGGCAAGGTTTAGTTGCAGGCAGGGCTTGATTCTTTCGGCTTTTTTTGTAAAATTTTGACGGGGAGGCAAAACGCTTGCAGGTTGGAGCAATTTTGCCCGTGAATGGAGAGGATTTGAAACGAAGGGACAATAACTTTCGTTAGTAGAAAATGCAAAAAACAAGTTTATCCAGAAATATAGATAATAAATTTGCTACTTCCCAATATTTGGATGGTGGGGAGAGAAAAGATAATTTTTTTGATGTGAAAACCAGTGACTTAACTAAATTAAAAATTCTTATCATTGACAACAATCCCATAATTAGCGAGGGGTTACGGGTATGTCTTGAAAAATATGAACGCACCTGGTCTATAAGGACATGTGATGGCGAAAAATCCAATATATTATTGAATATTGACTATAGACCGAAAATTATTCTGATTGGAGCAACTGTCAATGTTAAAAATGTGCTGCAGATTCTAGATAATATTTACACATTGGAGGATTTTCCAAAAACAATAATAATGTGTGAAAGGGCAGAAGAATATAATAATATAAGCAAAATCATACCCGATTCTGTTATGAGCATAATTGAATATTACTCGGATATAAGCATTTATAAATCAGCAATAAAGGCAGTAAGCAGCGGCAATAGATTTTATAGCCCTTCAATATTAAAATTGATGTTTCCAAAAAAGAAATCTACCAAGCCTATTGATACAACCTATAATCTAACCAAGCGCGAACTTGAAATTTTGAAACATATTTCTAATGGTATGAGTAGTAAAGAAATTGCCCACCATTATGAATTAAGCGTTCGCACTGTGGAAACGCACAGGCAAAATATAAGACAAAAAACCAAAGTAAAGGGCTTAAGAGAACTCATTCAAATTGCCAAAGGAATGGGGCTGGATAAAGCAAATTTTTAAGTTAATAAACTAGCTATTTTTATCATATATATTTGCCATTATTATTATAGTAAGGTCAGCTGGAGTGACAATTGAGTAGGAATAATAAATCTAATCTAGCAGCGATAATTTTTTCTACCAGCTTGCTATTTTCCTTACAGGCAGGAGTTGGAGCGGACGCCGTTCCTGTTTCTAATAATTTCTTCGTTGATAGTTCCGAACAAAACAAAGAGGAGTTGCAAAATAGTTTAGAAAAAAATTACAGTATAAATAATAATCAAAATGCGGCCATAAAAGACGATAAACAATTGGCAGAAAATCGCTCTATCATAGTGGTAAATCAAAGATTAAAGTCACTATTGGAAGAATATGCACGCGTTCAAAATATTGATATTATAATTAGCGATAAAGTTAAGAATAGGCTAATTCGCTCTGAGCGTTTCCCGATAGAACGTGATAAATTTTTTGCGCAAATTAGTGCTGATTACTCTCTTGACTATTATCAAAGAGGAGATGAATATTTCATCTCTGATATAAATGAGCGCGCCTCAAGAATGATATCTCTCAAAAATCTCAAATTTAAGGATGTAAGGGCAGAATTATCATCCCTTGTAAGCAATGATGAAGATTTCACCTTTGAAGAAGTTAGTGCTTCAAATTCAATATTTGTTTCTGCCCCTCCCTCCTATATTGCTTTGGTTGAGCTGGTAACTGAAGGAATGCTAAAAAATAATCTTGTTGATAATGTCACACTCGTTCGCTTTGGTGTAAAAAGCAAATCTGATGCAACCCCGACAGATTAATATAATTTGCCAATTATCCCTAATGGCACATTAGCTAACAATCCCGCTTAGGTCATAATTCCGCCCGGCCCAAATATCCTAAGCATGGCAGGGGCCATAATCACAATAAATAATACTGGTAAAAAGAATAAAATTAGCGGCACAGTTAATTTGGGTGGCAAAGCGGCGGCCTTTTTTTCGGCAGCCATCATTCGTTCGTTCCGTCCCTCTTCGGCCATAACCCTTAATGAATGGCCAACAGAGGTTCCATATTTATCCGCCTGAATAAGAGAGGTCATTACTGAGTTAACAGCGTCAATTCCTGTTCTAACCCCAAGATTTTTGAAGGCTTGAGAACGATCCTCAAGAAAAGAAAGTTCAGCATTGGTCAAAGTTAATTCTTCAGCCAGTGCCACGCTTTGTTGTGCCATTTCCTTAGCCACACGCTTAAAGGCAAGTTCAATAGACATTCCGCTTTCCACGCATAATAGCAATAAGTCAAGACAATCCGGCCAGGCTTTATTAATTGACTGCTGGCGTTTTGTAATAGTGTTTTTCAGTAAAATTACCGGTAAATAGGAACCTATCAAAGCCGCCCCGATAGCATAAACCAGCGATAAATAAAGCGGCTGCTCACTTTGCATAATTATAGTCAAATAAGCAAAGACTAAAATAAATAATATTATTGGCGTGATGAAACGAAAAAATAAATATGTGGTCATAGCCGATTTACCCCTATAGCCGGCCTGCACCAATTTTAATTTAGTATTCTCATCAAGAAATGCCTTTTTAAGGGAAAATTTCTCAACCACCGCCTCCATATATTTCTTTGCGCTATGTTCTGATCGAGCATTATTTCTTTTATTTTCGCTTTCACGTAGCCGCGCCATGGCTTGCTCGCGCATTCTCTCGCGCTCATGGGCAACATGTTTTATCCTAGATTTGAATTCAAAACGATCTATAATTTGCGAACCGATGGTAAATATTACGGCAGCAACCGCAATGGCTGAGAAAATTACCATTAATGATGATGAATCAGCAAATAGATTAACAATATCCATAATTTAACGCACTTCTTTTGAACCTAATAATCGAACTGAATCATTTTATTCATAATATATCCGCCCATAAGCAGCATAACCCCACCAATTGCTAGCCAAAGATGACCGGCAGGACTTTCAAATAGCGGGTTCAAATATCCGGGAGACGCAATTGACACTAATATTGCAACAACAAAGGGTAATGAGCCAATAATGCCGGCGGAAGCCTTTGCTTCTGAGGCCATTGCCTTAACTTTGGCTTTCATTTTCTTTCTATCGCGTAACACTCGCGCAAGATTTTGCAGAGCTTCGGCGAGGTTTCCCCCCGATTGTTCCTGCACCGCAATAACAACAACCAAAAAATTTACCTCAGGCAGCGGAACCCTGTCATAAAGCACTTTTACCGCCTCAGCCATTCCCTTGCCAATAGCTTGTTGTTCAACCACTCTGGCAAATTCGCTTCTTACCGGTTCTTTTACATCTTTGGCAACAATTTTAATCGAATCATTTAGCGGCATTCCCGATTTAATACCGCGCACAATTGCCTCAACCGCATTTGGGAGCTCATCAAGATATTTTGCTTGATATTTTTTTTTCTTAAAATTTAAGAACCACATTGCCCCCACATATGACAAACTTAATGACATAATTAGCGCAAACCAGATAGGCGCTTCCAATATAAAGAGGATAAAAAATAAAATAACGCCACCAATAATAGAATTACGGATAAATGCTCCCTTTGAAATGGTCATGCCGGCTTGGAAAATTCTTTCCTTTAATGTTAAGCGTTTCTTTTTATTTTTTTTCGCGTGCTCTTCTAATACTTCCTGAATAGCCTTACGCCTATTCTCTTTACTGCGAAGCCCCCTTTTTTCCCTTTCTCTTTCCCGCATATTGCCTTTAAGGGAGCTAATTCTTTTTTCTACTTTTGCCCCCGAACCAAATATTGAAGGCGCCAAAGCACCTCCCAACGCCGCAACTGAAATAAAAGCTAACAGAGCAAGAATTAAAGGTGACATTTAACCTCCTACCATTTCTTTATGCTCAATATTAGCACTTTCTAATGCCTGCACTAAATTTGCTTCTTCATTAAAATAGCGTGCCCTTTCGGTAAATTTGGGTTGTGTTATGCCAGTTGAGCGATGCCTGCCCACTAAATTACCATTTTCATCTTCCCCAGTAATATCATATAAAAACACATCTTGTGTTACGATAACATCTCCCTCCATGCCCAAAACTTCGGTAATATGGGTGATGCGGCGTGAGCCATCCCTTAAACGCGCTGCCTGCACAATCACATCAACAGAAGAAACAATCATTTCACGAATAGTTCTTGAAGGAAGAGAATATCCACCCATAGTTATCATAGATTCTAAACGGCTTAGCGCTTCACGTGGGGAATTGGCGTGTAATGTCCCCATAGAGCCATCATGACCAGTATTCATCGCCTGCAATAGGTCAAACGCCTCAGGGCCACGCACCTCACCAACAATTATTCTTTCCGGACGCATGCGCAAACAGTTCTTCACCAGATCACGCATGGTAATTTCCCCCTCACCCTCAAGATTTGGGGGGCGTGTCTCAAGCCGAACAGTATGGGGTTGTTGTAATTGCAATTCGGCGCTATCCTCACAAGTAATAATACGTTCATCCCCTTCAATAAAGGCCGTTAAACAGTTCAAAAGCGTGGTTTTTCCTGAACCTGTTCCACCGGAAATAAGCACATTTGCCCTTATACGCCCCAAAATTCTTAATACTTCCGCCCCTTCCGGAGAAATAGAGCCAAATTTAACCAGCTGATCTAATGTAAGTTTATCTTTCTTAAATTTCCGAATAGTAAGTGATGCGCCATCAATAGATAATGGGGGGGCAATGACATTAACACGCGAGCCATCTGGCAGGCGCGCATCACATATTGGAGAACTCTCATCAACTCGCCGTCCAACCTGACTGACAATACGCTGACACACATTCATTAAATGGGCTTCATCGCGAAATTTCACATTGGTAAGTTTCACCTTGCCATTAACCTCAATATAGCATTTTTGTGAACCATTAACCATAATATCCGCAATATCATCGCGCGCCAATAAGGGCTCTAAAGGCCCATAGCCGAGCACATCATCGCAAATTTCATCAAGCATTTCCTCCTGATCCGCTATTGACATAGCGATTGATTTCAAAGCGACAATTTCTAATACAATATCGCGGATTTCTTCGCGCGCAGCTTCTGCATCCATTGAAGCAAGTTGGCTTAGATCAAGCGAATCAATTAGGGCAGAAAAAACAATGGATTTAGTATTATAATATTCTTCAGAGCGGGTTCCTGACGCCCTAGTGACAATTTCTTCGGGCTGATTTTGTTCCTGGTTGTTTGAAACGGGTTGAGCGAGTTTTTTATTTTCTTCGCCAGCAATTGTAGCTTGTTTATTTTCTTCCCTAAAAACAGGCTCATTTACAACTTTATTTATCTGCTTAGATTTTGCTCTATCACCAAAACTGGTGCGCTTACCAAACATTTATATTCCCTTTTCTAACCCTTAAGCTCGTTTCAAAATTTTCATTATATTTGGAATATTTAATCCAGATGGCCCCTTCACACTTTCATTATTAAGCCTTCCTGAAATCCTATTTCCAATTTTATTGAAAACTTCATTTGCCTTATGGTTTCTTGCTATTTCAGCTATCATTTGCCCATTATTGGCAGCAACGCCAAATGCCGAACTGTCAAAGGCAATTTCGCCAAAAAGTTTACATTCTACTGAATTTGCAAACTCCTGCGGAGCGATTTCCGGTCGCTTAGGAATAGCAACCTTATTTACAATTAATATTGGCTCCTGTTCCGATGGGCGTAAAGATTTCAATAAGTCAATAATATTTTTTGCATTGCGAAGATTGGCTAGATCCGGCTCGGCAACAATAACAATATCATCAGCCATTGCTAATGTATATTTAACCCAAGCACTCCAAATATGCGGAATATCAAGTATTACTAGGGGAACGCTTTGCTGGCTCAGTTCAACCACATTTTCAAAATCGCGCTCAGTAAAATCATAAGTTTGATCAAGATTGCAGGAGGCAGTTAGTAAATTAACGTGATTTGCTGCCTTTGACATAATCCTATCTAACATTACATCGTCGAGCGTTTCGCTGGCAAATAGGGCGTCTGCTATACCGGTTGATGGATCTTGATTAAAATTCAGCCCCGCTGTTCCAAAAGCGAGATCCATATCAATGATCAATACATCCTGCATTATATTTTTAGCAACAGCCCACGCGCTATTATGAGCAATTGTTGAAGAGCCAGCCCCCCCTTTTGCAGAAATAAATGCAACCGAGCGACCTATTGGCTCTGCATCACCAGCTATAAATATTTCACTAATGGCATCAACAATAATTTGCGCTCTTACGGGCAAAACTAAATATTCTGAAACTCCAAAATTCTTTAATTCACGATAAAGAACCACATCATTTATATGTCCGAGCACCATTAAATGTGTGCCTGTATCACAAACTTCTGCAAGCCGCTCAAGCGAAGCTAATATTTCCTCCATCATTAAAGAGGTTTCAATAATGATCAAATTTGGCGTTGGACTTGACTTATATGTCTCTATTGCCCCTTCCAAACCACCATTATGAGTGGTCAGGGCAACGCGTGACATGCGCCTATCACTGGTTAAGGATTCTATCATTTGCGCAGTTTGAGAATGTTCACAAAATGCCTGAATAGTTATTCTGGGAATAATACGCGCCCCTCCACTTAACGGATTTTGTAATATTTCTTTATTTTTTTCATCTATAGTCATCAAATTCCCTCTTAAAACCCTCTTGGGATACAAATTTCAAACCAGCAAAATTAATCTAACGAAAATCCTATTGAACCTTGATATTGAACTCCATTTGTTGGTCCTACACCATAAAGTTTCTCAATATGCCCCAGAAAAATAGCTTCTGCATCACCCGCTAGCACCATTTTATTGGTTGGCAGATCAATTGGCCCGCCGGATTTAGCCAAAATAGGCGTTACCAAAATAAGCAATTCGGTTTCAGACCTGACAAAGTCACGTGAGCGGAACAATGCTCCCAAAATTGGTAAATTCCCAATTCCCGGTAGTGAATTTATCTGCGCGCGCACTTTTTCCTCAATCAATCCGGCAATGGCCATTGTAGAGCCCGTCCTTAACTCAACAGTAGTTTTTGCCTTACGTTCTCTGGTCGCCGGAATAGTAATACCACCAGCATTAAATCCACCCTCAGTAGTTGGCTCTGATACTTTTGCATCAACCTCAAGGGCAATTATTCCATTAGATTTAACAGTTGGGGTAAATTTTAACTCAACACCAAATTTCTTAAATTCAAATAGCACCTGCCCATTATCAACGCCTGTTGGAACAGGAAATTCACCCCCAGCCAAAAATTCAGCACTCTGCCCTGATAAGGCAGAAAGAGTAGGCTCAGCCAAAGTTCTTAGGGCTCCGCGTCTTTCTAGTGCCCTAAGAGTTGCATTAATCGCAAGATTTCCAACACCTAGCGAGGCGGTTACACTATTTGGCGCAATAACATTTGAAGCTCCACCATAGGTAGGAGCAGAAATCATCGCTGTCGCTAAAGAACCCGTATTAAAATTACCACTAAGATTAATGCCCAATTGTTTTACAGTCTCGCGTCCAACTTCAGCTATTGTAACTTTAAGCAATACTTGCTGCGCACCCTCAACCTGAATAATATTTGCCACATTATCCATGCCCCCTGCAAATTGGGCTGCAATAGCGACTGCTTTTTCCATATCATCGCCAGAGCGCACAGTTCCAGAAAGCACCACCCTTTCTCCAAATGTTTCCACCTTTAATTTGGCACCGGGCAAAATAGAAGCAATAGTAGCGGCTAGACCTGAAGCATCGGCTACAACAGAAACTTCAAGCACAGAAATACGCGCTCCCTTAGCATCAAGAAAGAATATATTTGTATCTCCCACTCCAACACCTTGTAAGATAGCGCGCTGTTTTGAGCGCATGACTATTCCTGCAACATTGGGTTGAGAAACAATGACTTCACTAACCTTAGCCGGCAAATCAACAATCACAGATTTATTTAATCCCACCTGTAAATATTGTGTCGCACCCCTTTCGGCACTAGAAATTCTTAAATGAGAAATTTTTTGTGCAAATGCCGGAATTGTCGGCATTAAGACGCCAAGCCCCATAATTACAATTGCAAAAATTCTTAACAATTTCCTCATTTTAATCAGATGGTTTGAAGGTAGTAGTTTTTTTAGCATGATATTTCTCAAACCCTATTGCTGTGGCACATTTGATACTAGACCGTCCGGCCCAATAATCTGACCATTTTCAACCGGACTATCCATATATATTTGTTCTGGTGGAGGAGCTTCATCATATATATCTTCGCGAACGACCAAGCTAGTTTCAGTTCCCCTGCCTGAAATAACATTAATTTCCTTGCCAAATTTTATCATTCTTATTTCAGCATTTGCGCCCTGAAAACTGTAATCGGTTGCTTGTTCACCAAAATCGGCAACAGATCTTAAAACAAGCGCAAGCTCACCAATTTCAGAGGCATTTACAATTGTTTCAGCCTGCTCGGGATCCAGTTCTAAAACTGCAATAGTCTCATCAGAAAAGGCCATCTCATCTTCATTTGGCGCATCTGCATTATCATTTGCACGATCAAACCGGCTATCAATCACCAATACTTTTACATTTTGCAAAATTGTTTCTGACCTCTCACCAATCTCAGTTTTTGAGGTAAGCACAACATCAACCCTATCGTTGGGAACAATAAATCCACCCGCCCCGCTCTCTGCGGAAATCTTAATTGAAACCGCTCTTTTGCCTGGCTCAATCACAGCTGAAAGATAACCCTGATCTGAACGCGCTAATTTTGCTTCCCTTATCGGCTCCCCTTCAAAAAATACAAACCTGGCAACCGCACCTCCGAGCTCCTCAATCGCATTGGGGGCCATTTCATTTGTAATAAATTCCGGACGGACTACAGCAGCTGGCCAATCTTGCCATTCAAGAAGATCTGGACTAAGCCTTTCCCCAACACCTATTCCGCTTCGTGCCACCAGAACTTGCACTTTGGCTTCTTCACGAATAATAGTTTCAACTTCCTGCGGCTGTTGCTCCTCATTATTCATCGCCATAAGCGCAGCAAGCCCACCTGCTACGATCGCTACACCTAGTAAAATAATCCTTGCGGGTTTCATTCCCAAACTCCAAGCTGCATAATTAATCGAACTAAAAGCTCAACTCTTGGCTAGTTTCACACTAAAATTGTCAAAGTTTGGTTAATTGTGCCTTACTATTTTTAGTTAATAGTAAGTTATCTTCATAAAAATAGAATTTTATGTCCCCAATAGGCCTGTTGGGCAGTGAGATTTTCCTTAGGAAACCAGCCACAAATATAGGCAAATATCATAATTATAATTGATTCCGGAAAGATAAAATAAACTAAATCTAACCTAGCAAGCTGGTAAATATTATTGATTCGGAATAGACCATAAGAGCCGCCGCTGCCAGTGCTATCCCATATGGAACACCGCTATTTCCTTTATGCAGCCTATTTATCCAAACTATATTTTTCATTTGCGCAGGCATTGGCATCATGCGCACTGCCAATAAAAACAAAGTCAGCGCGCCGCCAAACAATCCGCCATATACGAGATATAATAATGTAATATAGGGACCGAGCCAAAGTGAGGTAGCTGCCGCTAATTTTGCATCTCCCCCGCCAATCCAGCCAAAACTGAATAAAATAAAAGATATAACCAAAACCAGCAATGCAATGCCTAAATGCACGGCAAATTGCGAAAGCTCCATTCCGACAATCATTGCCAATATTATAAATGAGAATATTAAAGCCAATATAATGCGGTTAGAAATACGCATTGTCAGCAAGTCAGAGGCTGCAGCAAATGCCATCAGAAGCGGAAATATCATTAATAATATTAAATTCAAATTCATAAAATGATCACTCCAAAACTTATATTTTCTTTATAATTGGAGCCGGTTAAAAAAATATAAAATAAAGGGACCTTAGGCCCCCTTAATAATTCAACGATAGAATTATACTCTAGTTAACTTGTGTGCCTTGCAGTTTAGCGGCTATTCTATTGAACATAGATGAGAGTTCATCACCCAAAGTTGTTGCTGCCACAATAATGCCAACAGCAATCAGAGCTGCAATGAGACCATATTCAATAGCGGTGGCACCTGATTCATCTTTTACGAAACGTTTAATAATATTCATTTTACTTCTCCTTAATTTCACGTTACTTTGCGTAACGGCATAGCTCGATTTTCAGCTTTCGTTCGATAAGCTAATATCGAACTCAAAAGGCAGTCTATCTGATCCAAATTGAAATAATCTTAATCCAATAAATAAAATTTTATCTATCGCCCTATTTCTGTTTTATGATTAATAATTTATGAAATTTTTACTTTCCACTTTGAGCTAAAATTTTCTTTGTCGGACTATTATTTGTAAATTAATTTCGAAAATAGTCTTATTTATTTTTCAATGTTTGCTAATTATTCACCATTTTGCGTAAAACTGCTTTACATATTTTCAAGTAAGATTGGTTAGTTAAATGTTACAAAAATTTTCAAGACTATTATTTGTTACAATTTTTACCATTAGTACTGGTTTTATTTTCTCAATTCCAGCAAAAGCCGAAACTGACAATGAAACCGACAATATTGTCGTGCCAGGTGCTGTAACTGTAAATGTCAATATGGCGCGTATATTACGCATAAATGCGCCGGCTGCTACAGTTATTATAGGAAATCCCGGCATTGCCGATGTTACAATTCAGGATGCGCAAACACTTATATTGACCGGAAAGTCCTATGGTCAAACTAATTTAATCATTCTTGATAGTGCAGGAAACCCAATTGCTGACACATTGGTTGAGGTAATACAAACCTCAGATGATGTGGTTACCGTTTATATGGGGCTGGCAAGAACCACATTGGCGTGTGAGCCAATTTGTCAGCCAACTATAACACTTGGAGATAATACTGATTTTACATCTCAAGCCATAAGTTCCTCAACATTGATTGAAGAAGCGGCGCAATAATCTACGAATTTCAAGACTCCCCTTATCCTTAAATCGGCCCTTTAAGGGTCGGTTTAGGGGTATTTTGCGGATTAGCCTATTTATCAGATTATAGCCCTAACACTTTTCAAGCCCTTAGTTCCTGAGCTTTACATATTCTTCCTGTCATTAAAAGATAATTATAAACCAACAACAACTAGGCTGGTTAATTTGTCCTCCGTGAAGAATTTTAATATTTGGAAGTCGAAAGCCAGGAATAGAAAGATGGAAAATATTAGTTTCAATTTGCATGGGCAGGTGAGAAGGATAGCGCTAACTCTTTTATAGATTCTGCCGTTGCATTCGTATTTATGTGTAGTTTTCTTGCAATTTTGATGGAAATTTTTCCGGCTTCCAACTTCTGAGCAATAATCTTCTCAGCCGACCAAGAATAACTGATCTAATCAGACTTTAATTAAGCTTTGTGCTAATTTCTTTAATTGACTTTTCTATTAACTCATCACCCTTAGCTGCCATTTGCTCGCTTAAAATATTTCTTGCTGCATTTATAGCCACGTCAACCGAGCGCTCTCTAACTTCAGCAAGAGCATGCGCTTCGGCCTGAGCGATTTTTTCTTCAACCGATTTTGTCCGCCTATTTATCAATTCGTCCAGCGCCTCTTTAGCCTCTTGGGCGATAATTTTAGCGTCTTCCTTTGCCGCCTCAATTATTTCATCGGCTTCACTTTGCGCAGATTTACGCTTGCGTTCATATTCAGCCAATTGCGCTTGTGCCTCTTCACGCAATCGTTTAGCTTCGTCTAATTCTTCCTGAATTTTAGCGATTTTACTATCAAGCCCACCAACAAGCATTTTTGGCACTTTCATATAAATCAAAATGCCAAAAAATATAATCATAGCAATAAGAGCATAAAAACTATTATCCAATTCCATCTTAGCTATCCTTTGCTACATGTTTAACAGCATTAAGAGCCTCTTTATTGCTAATTTTGCCGCTAAGCTTAGAAATAATTGCCACTACAGTTTCAGAAGCTATCTGATCTACATTAGCCAAAGCCTCCTGTTTTGTTTGCGCAATTCTTGCTTCAGCACTGGCAATTTTTTTATCTAATTCAGCTTCAACTTTCTCCCGCTCAAGCTCAATTTCCTTTTTAATATTTGCGCGAGTTCCTTCGGCAATTTCATGTGCCTTTGCCCGTGCGCTTGCCAATTCATCTTCATAAGCCTTAATTGCCTGCTCTGTCTTTTGCCTTAAACGTTCGGCTTCTGCCAAATCGCCTTCAATCCTATCGCGACGCACTTCCAAAATTTCGCCAATGCGCGGCAATGCAACCTTACTCATGAGCAAATATAAAATGCCAAATGTTATAGCAAGCCAGAAAAGTTGAGGGCCAAAAGTATTTGCATCAAATGGAGGGAAAGTTTTTTCCTTTACTTCCTTTGTGCTGGTTTTATATTGCCCCTCATAACCGCTATCGCCGTCAATATTGACGACAATTTTTTCGCCGTCTTTATCAACGGTTTCCGCCATTATGTTCGGTGTTGACACATCACCTGCCATGTTAAACTCCGCAAAATCCGCTTTAGGCCAGATTTTAGCCCGACCTAAATCAAATTATCTATTATTAAACCACAAACAATAATAGTAAGGCGATAAGAAGCGAGAAAATACCGAGCGCCTCAGTCACCGCAAAACCAAAAATAAGATTTGTAAATTGACCCGCAGCGGCAGCCGGATTACGCAGTGCACCTGAAAGATAATTACCAAAAATTATACCAACGCCAACACCAGCACCACCCATTCCGATTGTTGCAATGCCTGCGCCGATCATTTTTGCTGCTTCTATTTCCATTTTTGTTCTCCTTGAAATAATGGTAATTTGAAATAATAGATTGTGGGGAAATAATCAATGCCTTAATCAATGCCCCGGATGAATCGCATCATTTAGATAAACACATGTTAAAATTGTAAATACAAACGCCTGTAAGGCAGCCACCAAAAATTCAAGCGCTGTAAGAGCCACAGTCATACCAAAGGGCAATATTGCCCCAATAATGCCAACTAACCCAAACGCCGAAAGAGAGACCACAAAACCGGCAAATACTTTCACAACAATTGCCCCCGCTAACATATTGCCAAATAAACGCAAACTAAGAGAAAGCGGGCGTGAAAGAAATGATAAAATTTCAATTGGCACGACTATGAATAAAACAATAATTGGAATGCCGGAGGGGACAAATAATTTCAGAAAACCAAACCCATTTTTATAAATGCCATAAATAATAACAACGGACATAACCAACAGGGCAAGCGCCACCGGAATAATTAGCTGACTTGTTACCGAAATAAAATAGGGGAATAATCCAAGCACATTGGTAACAAGAATAAAGCTAAATAGGGAAAAAACAAAGGGGAAAAATTTCATTCCCTCAGTTCCTGCCGAAGTGCGAATCATATTGGCAATAAATTCATAAAATATTTCTGAAACCAATTGCAAGCGAGATGGAACCAGCCCACGCCCCCTTGTGGTCAGAATAAGATAGGCAGAGATTAGTGTTACGGAAATAACCATAAAAAGGGAGGAATTTGTGAATACTAGATCAAACCCGCCAGCGCCCGTTTCATCGCCACCAATAGTTCCAAAAGAAAAAATTTCCTTAATATCAAACTGTTTAATAGGATCTGTGCCTGCCAATTTTAACCCCTTTAATCCTCATCATCTTTATCTACTGGCACCAGATCTTTTGGATCTGGCAAAGGAGTTGCAGCATTTATCTGCGCAGTGGCTCGCACCACATTAAGCACCCCAGCCGCAAAACCCAACAATAATAACACGATCAAAAATATTGGCCGTGTTGAAAAAACAGCATCCAAAGTAAGCCCAATAACTGCTCCGACAATAATTGCCGAAATAAATTCTGAAACCATGCGAAAGGCTCTTCCGGCTCCCGTCATTTCATTACGACGAATGCGCTGCGCAGCCTCTTGCCCTACCCTTTTTGATTTGGCCCTAGCAATTCGCTCAGCCAAAGAGTCGGTCTCAGAAATTGGTGTCTCATTATCAGACTGCTTATTATTATTCAAACCAGCCATATAATGCTCCACCCTTATTAGCTCCTTAGGATGCCCCAAAGTCGCGCGCACCATAATGTTAGGCGCAAAAACTGTCAAGCAACTCTTTACATAGCTAATAGATTGAAAAAACAAAGAAAAACATTTTTTTACCAGTTTTTCCAAATATTTTTTCATTTATATGAATTAAATGGTAGGCAAATTTGCCGATTTTAGCAATTTTATCCGCAAAAAAATGACAAATTTATCAAATTTTACTATGCAATTTACATATTCTAATCATTTTTGTTGACCAAACGGGCTTGATGTGTGCACAAAGGCAAATTGTATCAATTTATAGATTTAATTGTGGATTTAATAATTTGAATTTGGGGTTAGCAAATTGTCAGGCAATTCTATTATTGAGGTAAAGAATATTTCCAAACATTTTGGTGGGCTTTCGGCAGTTAATAATTGCTCGCTCAAAGTTGAAAGCGGTTCAATCACCGGCCTTATTGGCCCTAATGGCGCAGGCAAAACCACCCTTTTTAATATTGTTGCCGGAACATTAAAGCCTGATAATGGGCAAATAATATTTGATGGAGAGGATGTAACAGGGTTGGCTCCTCATAAATTATTCAAAAAAGGCCTATTGCGCACTTTCCAGATTGCGCATGAATTTTCAAATATGAGCGCACTTGAAAATTTAATGGTAGTGCCGGATAAACAATTAGGAGAAAATCTGTTTAATAATTGGCTAAGGCCTTCATTGGTTACAAGGTCTAATCTTGAAGTTTTACAAAAGGCCAATGAAGTTATAGATTTTTTGAAATTGGGACATGTAAAAAATGAATTGGCGGGAAATCTTTCCGGAGGGCAAAAAAAACTGCTTGAATTAGGCCGCACTATGATGGTCGATGCAAAATTAGTATTGCTTGATGAGGTGGCGGCGGGAGTAAATCGCACTTTACTTAATGATCTGGCTGCAAATATTGAAAGAATGAATAAGGAATTGGGCTATACATTTTTTGTTATAGAACATGATATGGATTTAATAGCGCGCCTTTGCGATCCGGTCATTGTCATGGCTTCAGGTGAGGTTATGGCTGAGGGGGGAATGGAAGAAATACGCAATAATCCAAAAATTATTGAAGCATATTTTGGCTCATCCCCTAAGGTGGCATAATGTTGATTGAAGTTAAAAATATTATTGCCGGCTATGGCGGAGCCCCAATTCTGAAGGGCTTAAATTTAGCAATAGAGCAATCTGATATTGGGGTTATTGTCGGCCCAAATGGGGCAGGCAAGTCAACGGCGCTAAAAGCTATTTTTGGATTATTAAAAGTTAGTTCGGGTGAAATTATTTTTCAGGGACAAAATATAAAAAATTCTTTGCCCGATAAATTAGTGCCTTTGGGGCTTTCATTTGTACCGCAGGAAAAAAACGTCTTTACCTCATTAACCGTTCATGAAAATCTGGAAATGGGCGCCTTTATTCGTAAGGATGATTTTAGCGATAGTCTTGATGAAATATATGAAATGTTCCCTCCCCTAAAAGCTAAACGTCACCAACATGCTGGTGAACTTTCCGGCGGGCAGCGGCAAATGGTTGCAATGGGGCGAGCCTTAATGAGCAAGCCAAAATTATTATTGTTAGATGAACCCTCAGCTGGCCTTTCTCCGCGCTATGTAATAGAAATTTTTGAACAAATTAAAAAGATAAACCAATTAGGTGTTGGCATTTTAATGGTAGAGCAAAATGCCAAACAGGCATTATCCTTTGCCAGTAAGGGGTTTGTTTTGGCAAATGGAACAAATTCATTTAGCGGCACGGGAAAAGAATTATTAAATAATCCGGAAGTGGCAAAGAGTTTTTTGGGTGGATGATTAAATGAATGAATTGATATTTTTTATCAATAAAGTAATTATTTCGGGGGCTGTTCTTGGCTCAATTTATGCGCTGGGGGCTATTGGTATTACCTTGATTTTCGGTATTTTGCGTTTTGCCCATTTTGCGCATGGCGATATGATGACAATGGGCGCATTTATTACATTTTTGCTGGCCAGTGCGGCAACTGCGCTGGGTTTAGGTGCACCCTTACCGATGGGTTTTATGTTATTACCCTTTGCGATGATAATTACCGCCCTGATTGCTTTGGGATTAGATAAAGCCTTTTATGCTCCCTTACGCCTAAGGGGAGCAAGACCGGTAACTTTGCTCATTGCCTCCATTGGTGTAACCCTAATGATACAGGGTTTGATAAGATTATTTTTTGGCACTAAAACGCGAACATTTTTTGCTAATGAGCCTAAAGATATATTTAGAATTGACATGTCATTTTTAGGTGCTAGCCGCCCAATAGTAATAACCGAGCCACAATTTTTAATGATAATAGTCACAATAATTGCAGTTGTTAGTTTGCATTTATTTTTGACTAAGTCAAAATTTGGCAAGGCCATGCGCGCAATGGCCGATAATGCTGATTTGGCTCAGCTTTCCGGCATTAATACAAAATTGGTTATAAAGGTAACATGGCTAATTGCCGGATCCTTAGCGGCAATGGCTGGCACAATGTTGGCTCTGGATGTTACCCTAAAACCGGATTTAGCCTTTAATATTATTTTGCCTATTTTTGCTGCGGCAATTGTTGGCGGGTTAGGGCATGCTTGGGGCGCAATTGCCGGTGGATTTTTGGTTGCATTTGCCGAAACTTTGGCCATTTTTAATTGGGCAATATTGCTTCGCCCCTTCCGTGATAAATTACCTGACTGGATAGGAACAGATCTTTCTATTGTAGCCACCGAATATAAATTAACCGTTGCCTTTATTATTCTGGTAATAGTTCTGCTGGTTAAGCCCACTGGCATATTTAAGGGGGCAAGTTCATGATAAAACGCGCTATTATTCTTTATTTATCCCTATTTGTCCTGATTATAATTGTTGGCCTATTTATGGGCGCACCTTTTACCGTAAGGCTTTGTGTTGAAGCTGCTGCCTATTCGCTAATAGCTTTGGGGCTTAATATTCAATGGGGATATGGTGGCTTATTTAATTTTGGTATTATGGGCTTTATAATGATAGGTGGTTTTGCGGTTACCTTTATCTCGGTTCCATTAAATATGGAATTTTGGAATTCCGATGGCCCCTTTATGTTGCTAAAAGTCATAATTGCTGCTTTGATCGGTGCAGCTCTGATTATTATTGCTAATAAATTGCCCCGTTTTGGCGTAAAAGGCGCCCCGCATAAAGTAGCACAAATTATTGCTTGGATTAGCGCCTATATTCTTTATCGCTCACAAATTGACCCGGCCGCCGCCTATATTGAAGAAAATTCCGAATTTGTTGGCGGGCTTGGTCTTCCGGTAATTTTGGGTTGGGCATTTGGTGGGCTTTTGGCTGCTATTATTGCCTTTATTATTGGTAAAATAGCGCTCGGTCTTAGAACAGATTATCTAGCCATTGCAACTATTGGTATTTCAGAAATAATTCGCGCTCTTATTAAAAATATGGACTGGCTGACGAGGGGAACCTTAACCATTTCGCCCGTTCCCTGGCCAGTGCCTAAGCCTCAGGATTTTCAAGCAATGGGTGTAGATTCCCTACAATCATTTCTCTATGCCCGCTCCCTTTATCTAATAGTGGCATTATTACTATTATTCATAACCCTATTTCTTATTCAACGCGCCTATCAGGGACCCTGGGGTAGAATGATGCGCGCAATAAGAGATAATCATATTGCTGCTGGCTCTATGGGTAAAGATGTTAAGGCGCGTCAATTAGAAATTTTTATCTTTGGCTCGGTTCTTATTGGTATAGGTGGAGCCATACTCACTTCCTTTGCGCAAATATTTGATCCGGGCGGCTATCAACCAATAAACCACACTTTTGTCATTTGGGTTATGGTAATTGTAGGGGGTGCAGGAAATAATTTTGGCGCATTATTTGGTGGTTTCTTTATTTATATTATTTGGATATTGTCCGAACCGGTTTCTCAAGCCCTATTAACCAATTTGAGTGCTTATTTTGAACTTTGGGGCTTAGGGGCAATTCCGGATATTGAAAGCCGCTCGGTGCAAATGCGGGTCTTTGTTCTCGGCCTGGTTATTACATTTGCGCTTAGATATGCACCCAAAGGTCTAATCCCAGAAATCATTCATAAGCAAAAGGGTGATAGTTCTGGCAAAGGATAAGATAAATTGAATTTATATAGAAAATATACTATATTAGGGACACTGAGGGCATTGACCCAGAGCTTTTGCTCACCCCATGGGGTAGTAAGGATAATATCCAAGGCTTCGCTTTTTAGCGAAGCCTATTTTTTCAAACCTTAGCCAGTCTAACAAATGCCCAATAAAACAAATAAATTAAAAATTGATTTTTTAAGCAATAGGCTCATGCATCAGCTAAAATATAGCTGGGGAGTTAATCAGGCTTTGCCTAAAGCCATTGGCATGCACAAAAATAAAAATCTAACCATTATTGATGCCACTGCCGGCTTAGGGCGAGATAGTTTTTTGCTTGCTTCTTTAGGGGCAAAAATAATTATGATTGAAAGGGTTGAGCAAATTTATGCGGCGCTAAAAGAAGCAATGGAAAAAGCGCATAATCATAGCGAAAAAATAGCCAAAATCATAAATAATATGCAGCTTATTTATGGCGATGCAAAAGATATATTACCCTCCCTTGACCCTGAAATTATCCTTATAGATGTTATGCACCCGGTAAGAAAATCTGCTCTTGTTAAACAAGAAATGCGAATTTTACGCCAAATAGTAGGCAATGATAATGACGCAAAAGAGCTGATAAATATTGCGCTTAAATTAGCTAAACAAAGAGTTGTGCTTAAATGGCCAAAAAAAGCTAAGCTACCAAATGGAATAATCAATCCATCGCACAAAATTATTGGCAAAACCACTCGTTATGACGTTTTTATAACTAAACAAAAACTATAATCTTTCAATCTCATTCGGGGATTTTTTTCATTTGCAACATAGCCAAAGTCGCAAATATGGCTACAAGAACAATAATAATTGTTGCCAATGCATTTATTTCAGGAGTTATGCCAAGCCGGATTTTAGAAAAAATAACTATTGGCAAAGTAGAAGCGCCCGGCCCGGTTACAAAACTAGCTATAACCAAATCATCAAATGAGAGGGTAAATGCCAATAACCAGCCAGAAATAAGCGCTGGAGAAATAATTGGCAAAGTAATATCAAAAAATACTCTTAACGGTTTGGCGCCTAAATCTTTTGCTGCTTCCTCTAGCGATTTATCAAAATGTAATAGGCGAGATTGAACAATAATTGCAACAAAGGCCATACCAAAACTTATATGCGCAATAATTATGGTAACTGCCCCCATCTGGGCAGGCCAGCCAATGAGTGAACGCAAAGTTACAAATAATAATAAAAGCGAAAGTCCTGTTATAACATCAGGCATGATAAGGGGAGCACTAACCATACCGCTAAGCAAAGATTTACCCCTAAAACTTCTATATCGGCTAAGAGCAATAGCGGCCAAAGTTCCCAATATAAGGGAGATTGTTGCACTAAAAGCAGCGATAAAGACTGAAAGTTTTGCTGCTTCAATTATTTGTTCATTTTGCAATAGGGCAAAATACCATTTTGTAGAAAACCCGCTCCAAACACTAACCAATTTTGAATTATTAAAAGAAAAAATAATCAGCGATATAATCGGCACATAAAGAAAAATAAATCCTAAAATAGATATAAATTGAACTATTCTTCTATTTCTATTCATCAATCGCTACTTCCTTTTTTTGCGCATTTTTGAATAAAATAAGCGGCAATATAATAATAGTTAGCATGGCAACGGCTAGGGCAGAGGCAACAGGCCAATCGCGATTTGCTGAAAATTCATCCCACAATATGCGCCCTATCATTAAACTATCAGAGCCACCCAACAGGGAGGGAATAATATATTCACCAATTGCCGGAATAAATACTAACATTGAACCGGCAATTATGCCGGGCATTGAGAGGGGTAAAATTATGGTGAAAAATAGTGCTAATGGTTTGGCACCCAAATCCCTTGCCGCTTCTAATAATTTCTCATCAAGACGCACTAAATTTGCATAAAGGGGCAAAATCATAAAGGGCAAATAGCTATAAACAATACCAATATAGAGCGCAAAATCGGTATTTAGCATTTTTATGGGAGAATCAATTATACCCATATTGAGCAAAATATTATTTATAATACCATTATTTTTTAATAGACCGATCCATGCATATACGCGTAATAAAAATGAGCTCCAAAAGGGCAAAATCACCAATAAAAGTAAAATATTGCGTATTTTCTCGTCTGCGCGAGCAATAAAATAGGCCATAGGATAGCCGATTAATAGCGTGAAAAAAGTTGAAAGGGCGGCAATTTTCAGCGAATTAAGATAGGCATTTATATATAAACTATCTGAAAATAGTAAAAAGAAATTGCCAAAATATAATTTTATGGTCAAAAGATTGTCTTTTGACCATTCAAACATTGGCAAATAGGGAGGGCGGCCATAGGTAATTTGCGAAAGAGAAATTTTTGTAACTATCAAAAATGGGACTAGGAAAAATAATAATAGCCAAAATAGGGGGATATAGATAACTAGCTTTTTACCTAGTTTAAGCGATATCGCCCTTTCCCTTTGCCTTATAAAATTCCTCATGATGCCAAAACAACGCCCGAATTTTCGTGCCAAACAGCATAAATTTCTTCATCCCAGCTTATTTTCTCTTTTTCATCACGAGAAATATTAGGCCTGGTAACATTTATGCGCTTTTTGCTATTTAGTAAAATTCTATAATTAGAAACATCGCCAAGATAGATAATTTCTTCAACAATTCCTTTGGCAAAATTAGAGCGCTTTTTTGGTTTTTCCTTTTGTAGGGTGATTTTTTCAGGACGAATAGCAAACCATAAAGTTTGTCCCAAAGCGCAGGCAATATTATTGGCCACATGAATATTTACATCAAGTTCTGGCGAATTTATACGTAGATCTGCGGCCTCATTTTTAATGACTTTACCCTCAAACATATTAATTGAGCCAACAAAGTCCGCAACAAAGCGAGTAGCGGGATATTCATAAATTTCGCGCGGCTCGCCCACCTGCGCAATTGTTCCCTCTTCCATAACCCCAATTCTTGTTGCTAAACTCATAGCTTCTTCCTGATCATGGGTTACCACAATGAAGGTAATACCTAGCGTTTCTTGAATATTTATCAGTTCAAATTGCGTTTCTTGACGTAATTTTTTATCTAGCGCTCCAAGAGGCTCATCAAGCAATAATAATTTTGGCTTTCTGGCCAAAGCCCGCGCTAAGGCCACTCTTTGACGCTGCCCGCCCGATAGTTGGTGCGGTTTACGCCTATTATATCCTTCCATTTTTATCAGGCTGAGCAATTGTTCAACATTTTGTGAAATTTCAGCTTTTTTCATGCCAGATCGCTTTAGCCCATAGGCAATATTTTGCTCAACATTCATATGTGGAAATAAAGCATATGACTGGAACATCATATTTATCGGCCTTTCATATGGCTCAATATTTTCCATATTTTGCCCGTCAATTTCTATGATTCCGGTGCTGCTTTTTTCAAAGCCCGCTAATATTCTTAAAAGTGTTGACTTTCCTGAGCCTGACTTTCCAAGCAGGCAAAATAATTCGCTTTTATAAATATCAAGTGAGACATTATCCAAAGCTGCAACATTGCCAAAAACCTTACTAATATTTTTTATTCTTACAAATGGCTTAGCATTTTTATCATTCCAGGGCTTAGTGTCGGCCGCTAGGGAATGATTATTGTCAGATTGATTATTATCGTAATATTTATTGGCAATTATTTTTGTTTGCAAATTAATGTCCCACTCTCAAAAATTATTGGCCGGTTTTAATTCTTGTCCAGGCGCGAGTTAAAAGCCTATCAAATTCCAGCGAATATGAACGTGTAGCAACTAATTTTGCCTTAATTTCTTTTGGAGGATAAATGGATTTATCATTTATAATTTCCTCATCAATTAAATCATAAGAGGCCTGATTGGCATTAGCATACCATACATAATTGGTAATTTCTGCTGCAATTTCCGGCTGCATTATATAATTCATAAATTTAAGCGCATTTTGCGGATTTGGCGCATCAACTGGGATTGCCATCATGTCAAACCAGATTATTGCCCCCTCTTTGGGAATTGAATAATTTATCTCAATATCATTTTCAGCTTCATCTGCCCTATCACGAGCCTGCAAAATATCGCCTGAATAGCCATGTGCAATACAAATATCACCATTAGCAAGGTCTGAAATATATTGCGAATTATTAAATGAGCGAATGAGGGGGCGGATATTTTTAATTAATTGTTCCGCAGCTTGCAAGTCGGCTTCATCTTCACTTAGCGGATTAAGACCAAGATATATTAAGGCTGCCGGAATAAGTTCGTCCGGCGCATCAAGCAAGCTCACCCCGCAATCGGCAAATTTTGCTAAAATTTCAGGGTTAAAAATCAGCTCCCAACTATTAGTTGGAGCATTTTCCATTCTTTCTTCTATCATCTTGACATTATAGCCTATTCCCGTTGTGCCCCACATATAGACAATGGAATATTCATTATTCGGATCAGCCATTTGCACTGCCTGCATAATAGTCTCATCCAGATTTTTTAGATTTGGCAATTTTGACTTATCTAATTTTTGAAACAGCCCGGCCTTTATTTGCCGCTCAAGAAAACTGGCCGAAGGCACAACAATATCGTAACCCGTGCCACCGGTTAGTAATTTTGCTTCTAATATTTCATTAGAATCAAATACATCATAATTTACCTTTATGCCCGTTTGCTGTTCAAATTTTTCAATCACACCTTCCGCTATATAATCTGACCAATTATAAATATTTACCACTTGCTCAGCACCAATAGCAGCAAGGTTAAAAGAAGCAAGAAATGTAAAAGCACTAATGCTAAAAGATATGTTATTTTTCATGTTTTTTCCTTAAAGCAAGATTGACCAAAATTTTAATAGAAAAATTTTTTGCCCAAGAAAAGCATATAATGACAAATTAAAACATATTAAAATAAATTAAAATAAATGAAATATTAGCCAATTTGCGCCACTTGTTTGGCCTCGCTTAAATCAACCGAGACAATCTGGCTAACCCCACGTTCAGCCATAGTGACACCGAATAATCTATCACAACGACTCATTGTAATTGGATTGTGAGTTACAATGATAAAGCGCGTATCGGTGCGTTTACACATTTCGTCAAGCAGATTGCAAAACCGTTCTATATTTGCATCGTCAAGGGGGGCGTCAACCTCATCAAGCACACAAATGGGCGCGGGATTGGTTAAAAAAACCGCAAAAATAAGCGAAATGGCCGTTAGCGCCTGTTCACCACCAGAAAGAAGGGTTAATATTTGCTCTTTTTTCCCGGCAGGGCGGGCAATAATTTCCAGTCCGGCTTCCAGCGGATCATCGCTTTCAACAAATTTTAGCTCGGCTGCTCCCCCGCCAAAAAGAGTAGCAAATAATGTCTTAAAATGTGCGTTAACCTTAGCAAAGGCTTCATTTAGCCTTGCCCGCCCCTCTTTATTCAGGCTACTAATACCTGTTCGTAATTTGCTAATAGCGCCTATAAGATCTTCCTTATCTTTGAGCATAATATCAAGTTTTTCTTTAACTTCCGCTAATTCGCGCTCAGCACCCAGATTAACCCCCCCAAGCCGTTCGCGCTCTGTCTTTAATCGCTCAACTTTTCTTTCAACTATTTGTTCATCAGCTAGGGGCATATTGGCTTTAATTTGCGCAATTTGCGCTGTCTCTTCAGCAGAAACGCCAAGATTTTCAACAATAGTTTGCTCAATTTGCCTAATATGATGCAGATTGGCTTTTAGACGTTCCTCAATTCTTGCCAGTTCCTCGCGTGCTTTACTCAATTCCTCTATATTCTGGCGAAGATTTTTTTCGCTTTGGCGATATTGTGTTAAGGCCAGCTCTAACCTGTCAGAGGCAATTTTATAATCATTTTTTGCTACCTCAATATCCTCTAAAAGCAGATTTTTTCTCTTTGCAAATTCATCTGGGGAACTGTCCAATTTTTCCAATTGAACATTAATTTCGCGCTTTCTTTCCAGTAAAATATTAATCTGTCTTTGCGCCCCAATTTTTCTTTGCTGCCAGTTCTCTATTTCCTTATTAAGTAGCTTAATCCGCTCATTTTGCAATTTTTTATTATTTTCTAATTCATTCAGCTTTAATTGAGCTTGTTCAGATTCTGCGCGTAAAGCATTAAGCTCATTTTGCAATAATTCATTATTTTGCAAAATTTCCTTCTCATCACCAATATTATTTAATAATTTCTCCCCTTCTTCTATTTCCCTTATACTATTTTTAATATTTTGCTCAATTATTTTTTCTGTTTCCAAAATGGCGCTATGTTTGGCAGTAAAATCTAATAGGGATTTTTTTTCTTCTTCAAGTTGGGTTTGTAAATTGGCAATATTATTTTGTAAAAAACGCCATTTTTCTTTTTCTTTTTGTTCCTTTTCTTGCAAAATATTTTGCTCATCAATTAGATCGGTAAGTTTTTTGTTAAAGGACGAACATTTCTGTTTGGCATTATTTATTTCTTTATCAAGCTCTTTAAGGCGATTTTTTTGCTCTAGCCTTTTTGTTGCAGCGGTAGGGGCGCCGGCAACAGCAACAAACCCATCCCAACGCCATAAATCTCCCTCTTTGCTTACCAGCCTTTGACCCGGCTTTAATAATGATTGTAATTTGGCGCCATCATCCTTCTCAACCAAGCCTGTTTGTTTAAGGCGGCGATTTAATATTTTAGGCCCGCTGACAAATTTTGTTAGATTAACAACGCCATCAGGCAAGGGAGCATCATCAACATCATTATTAATCAAATCCCAAAAAATTGGGGCTGTTTTATCTAAAGAAGCCTCTAAATCTTCGCCCAAAGCAGCTCCTATGGCACTTTCATAACCCGCTTTAACATTTATTTCATCAATAATAAGAGGCCAAAGCGAATTATTTTCAATATTTAATATTTTGGATAAGGTTGCCGCTTCACTTTCCAATTTTGACAATTGAGATTGATATTTTGCCTGTAAAGGCCTGATTTCTTCAATTTTCTCTCTTTTTTTGGCAAGCTCTTTTTCTATTTTTATGCTGTCTTTTTCAGCCTCTTTTAGGCTTTGTTGCGCTTTTTCTAATTTTTCCTGATATAGTTTAATTGCTTCATTATTTTGCAATAGAGCATTTATCTCTTCTTTTTTTCTGGCAAGGTCAATTTGCTGCTGTTTGAGATCATTTAGCCTATTTTTCTCCTCCTGTAAGTTAGAGAGGGCTTGTTGTTTTTTTGCCCTATATTCGGCCAATTTTTGTGCGCCAATTTGCGCTTCATTTTCTATATTAGCCAATTTCTGCTTAATTTTTGCGCTTATTTCTTTTGCTATTGCAATTTGCTCATTTTCATCTATAAATTGTTTTTCTATTTTTTCTCTTTCATTCTTAGCGTTAAGAATAATTTCATCAGCCTCGTTAAGCAAATTTGTTTCTCTTTCAATATCGGCGCAAATTTGCTCTTTTCTGTTGACTAATTCTATTTGCCGATTTTTTGTTTGCGCTAATTCTTGCTCTAATTGCTCGGCCAAAATTTTTAATCTTTGTAATTTAGCACCAATTTTTGCTTCATTTTCTCTTAAAGGCGCCAAACGTTTATCATTTTCCTGATGCACTCTATTTGCTTGTTGTTCATTATGGGTAGCGTCAGCCAGTTTTTTTATTAATTTACCCTGTTCAGCTTCAATATTTTTTTGTTCATGGCGAGCATTGACCCAACGAATATAATAAAGCAGAGCTTCATTTTTACGAATTTCACCAGAAATATTTCTATAACGAATAGCTAAGCGGCTTTGCCTTTTAAGAGAGGCCAATTGCTCTTCAATCTGCGCAACAACATCATCAACCCTTTCAAGATTTTGTTCGGCCGCCCTAAGACGCAATTCAGCCTCATGGCGGCGCGAATGTAGGCCTGATATTCCGGCAGCTTCTTCCAATAGAGCGCGACGCTGAACTGGTTTGGCGGCAATTAATTCGCTTATTTGCCCCTGGCGCACAAGGGATGGTGATTTTGAACCAGTTGAAGCATCGGCAAATAAGAGCTGCACATCTCGCGCCCTGACTTCGCGACCATTAACCCTATAGGCAGAGCCGCTTTCGCGCTCAATTCTTCGCGATATTTCTAAAATATCTGCATTATTTAACGCCGCAGGGGCTTTTCGTTCGCTATTATCAATAATAAGAGAGACTTCGGCACTATTTCTACTGGGGCGATTTATTGAACCGGAAAAAATTACATCATCCATATTTGAAGCCCGCATAGCCTTATAGGAGCTCTCTCCCATAACCCACCGCAAGGCTTCTACAAGATTAGATTTACCACACCCATTCGGCCCAACAATACCGCTAATGCCGGGCAAAAATTCTAATTCGCTCTCATCGCAAAAAGATTTGAAACCAGTTATTTTAAGGCGTGAAAATTTCATTTCACACCTCTAAATAATCGCCCGCTAATCAAGCAGTAAATCAATTTCCTTTGCCATTTCCTCAAATGAGTAATTCCCGGATAGTTTTTTGCCATTTAAGTAAAAGCTAGGCGTTCCATGCATATCAAACTCTTTGCTTGCCTGCTTTCTTATTGCTTCTATTCCTTCGAAAAGCTCTTGATTTGTCAAGACAGCTTCAAAACTTTCCTCAGTAAATCCATGTTGTTGGGCAATCTTAAATATGGCTTGTTTTGGATTTTTAGCCTGTGCCCATTGAGATTGAGTTTTTAGATAGGAATCCAAAATAGCATAATAATTTTCTACTCCCTCTTCCCCAGCCTTAAAAGCCAACATAAACACCACCGCATCAAGCACATTTAGAACAAATGGGCGTAAAACAAAACGCAATTTACCACTATCAATATAGGTTTCCTTGATTTTAGGATAGGTATTTACATGAAATGCCGCACAATAGGGACACGTTGAAGAAGCATATTCTATCATTATTGCTTTGGCATTTTCATTGCCAAGAAAATGGTCCCTTAAAGCTGGCAGTTTCATTAATTTTTCCATATCAAACATGCCACCATCACCAGCTAAAGCCGGATTGGAGCTAATAAGAGGGATTAAAGAAATAGTAGAACCAAAGGCGGTTCCCTGAATAATTAATTTTCTTCTATTTAAGGTCAATTTATACTCCATTATTTTACTCATATCTGCATCAGCTTAAAGGCAAAAAAAAGACATACCAAAATAATATTAATCAGATTTGCCGCTAATATTTTCTCCTAAATTTTGCAGAGCTTGTTTTAATTTTTCATTTTCTACTTTTCCAACAATATTATCTATTTTTTTTCGGGCTTTATTAGTGATTTTTTTCTTAGAATAAATTTTCTCATCTGAATAATAGCTGAATGGTGATAGGGAAATTTTTATTTTTTCAACTAAAATATAACCAAAATATCTATTTATTGCCGCTATTATTATCTCACTATCATAGGAAAGAGCCACTTTGTGCGCTTCCTTACAGCGCAAATATAAAATAGCCCCATTGGCTGACTTTGCTCCCCTTGGCCAAGCTAACCTATCAGGAATAGTTACCCTATCATAGGGAGAGGGAACAATATTAGCCCATTGTTTGATTAAATCGCGCGAAGCAAACCCGCGTTTTTGCAAAAAGGGAGCAATTACTTTTTGCATTGCCTGATCAAGCTGTATTGTCTTGTTAAATCTTTTAATCTTATCTTGCTCCTTTTGCATATAAGGATAATAACATCATATATATAAATATTGAAGTATAAAGAGGAATAAAAGTCGCCCCATTTAGGGCGACCATATCTGTTTAATGGAGGTCAAATTTAAGCAGATATTTTTTCCATATATTGATTTTGTTTAATTTGCCGGCGGAGATTTTTTCTTAATTCATCAATGGAAATTAATTTTTTCTTCTCTTCAAAGTGCCAGAAAGTCCAACCATTACACGAGGGTACCCCTTGCACTAAGGCGCCAACTTTATGGATTGAACCTTCATAATTATTGGCAATTATAGAACCATCTACCCTTACAATAGCGCAATAATGTCTTTCTTTATCATATAATTTACTTCCTACCCCGATTATTCCCTGTTCAACCAGCGCTCCAAAGGCGATTTTTGGCTCGCTTTTTTTAGGCTTAATCGCGTCTAACAACTCATTTTGCAATGGTTTTACCGCTGCAATTCTTTTAAGGGCAGCATTTATATAATCATATTCGCGCTCAATCCCAATAAAATGGCGTCCAAGTTTTTTAGCAACTGCCCCTGTTGTGCCAGTGCCAAAAAACGGATCCAACACTATATCACCGCGATTTGTCGTAGCATTCAAAATACGAAATAACAGGGCTTCGGGCTTTTGCGTTGGATGAATTTTATTATTATTTTCATCTTTTAATCTCTCAGCACCTGAACAAATGGGAAATAGCCAGTCAGAGCGCATTTGCCTATCATCATTGGCCTGTTTCATAGCCTCATAATTAAAGGTCACTTTCGCCTTTTGCGAGGGGGCAGCCCAAATTAAAGTTTCATGCGCATTGGTAAAACGTGTGCCACGAAAATTTGGCATGGGATTATTTTTACGCCAAATAATATCATTTAATATCCAATAGCCAAGATTTTGTAAAATTGTGCCAACGCGAAAAATATTATGATAAGAGCCAATAACCCAAATTGCCCCATTTGGTTTAAGCAATCTTTTAGCGGCCTTTAGCCAGCAATTGGTAAAATTATCATAATGAGCAAAACTATCAAATTTGTCCCACTCATCTTCAACCGCCTTAACAAGAGAAGAATCCGGACGGGTTAATTTATTCTCTAATTGTAAATTATAGGGAGGATCGGCAAAAATAAGATCTATTGATGCGGGAGGTAAAGAATTCATATGTTCAATGGAATCACCAATTAAGATAGAATCAATCGGCAAGGAATTAAGAGCGGAATTATTTTCTTTTCTTTTATTTTTATTACCAAAATCCGCAATATTCGCACTCAACATATTTTAACCCTAACGCAATACTAATGGGGGCACTAATGGGGGGTTTATACTCTATTAGGGTTAAATGGTGATGAAGTTTTAAGGTTAATATTTCCTTATTTTGCTAATTTAATCGCATTGTGAGCCCTAACGGGTGCATAAGAAAAACGATGATAAGGGGAAGGGCCAAATTTACTTAATGCTTCAATATGGGCTTTAGTGCCATAGCCTTTATGTTTCTCAAAATTAAATTCCGGAAAATCCTGCGCCATAATATAACATATTTCATCACGCACTTGTTTAGCAATAACCGAAGCGGCAGCGATAGAAAGGCTCTTACTATCTCCCTTAATTACTGCTTTAGCCTTAATGGATAAATTATCTGGAATATCGCGCCCATCAATAAGAGCAATAGAGGGTTTTATGAAGAGAGAATTTATTGCCCTTTGCATGCCCAAAAATGTAGCTTGTAAAATATTTTTTTCATCTATTATTTTTGCTTCAATTGAACTAATACCAATATAGGCCTTATTAATTATAATATTGAATAATTGTTTGCGTTTTTGCGGTGATAATTTTTTTGAATCATCGAGATTTTTCAGTAAATTTTCTAAAGAATCATCAATGGTTTTGAACATAACACAGGCTACAATGACTGGGCCGGCAAGCGGGCCGCGCCCGGCTTCATCTACACCGCAAATATATTTTGCGCCCTTTTTTTGCTCTGCTATTTCAAGGGAAAAATCAGCCATTATTCCCCTAGTGCCTGTTTAATCAATAACATATCAAACCAAGCTAGCCTTTTTTGAGCTGGCTGGCGCAATAAATATGCAGGATGCAGGCTGGGCAATGATTTTATTGACATATTATTATGTTCAAATTGCCGCCATTTTCCGCGTAATTTCAAAATTGGAATATCACACTTGAATAAACTATGGGCAGCAGGGGCACCAAGAGTAAGAATTATTTTAGGTTTTACCAACTCAATCTGCCTATATAAAAAGGGCAAACAAGTGGCAATTTCTCCTTTAGTGGGGTTACGATTTCCCGGCGGGCGCCAAGCAACAATATTGGTAATATAAGTCTGCTCCCTCTCAATATTTATCGCCTTTAGCATTTTATTTAATAATTGACCAGAACGTCCAACAAAAGGCTTTCCCAAAATATCCTCATCACGACCAGGAGCTTCGCCAATAATCATCAAATCCGCATCAAAAGAGCCATCAGCAAAAACCAATTGGGTTGCCCTTTTTTTAAGGTCACACCCATCAAAATTATTTAGTAATTCTTTTAATTCCTCTAGACTCTTTGCCGAATTTGCTATTTCTTCAGCCTCTTTTATAAAATCATTTTGCTCTTTTATATGTTGCGCCCCCCCATTCCCTTTCCTTATTATAATTTTATTTTGTTTCTCTCTCTTCCCATCGGCATTTTGCGCAAACCTATTTATGGGTTCTTCGCCAACTGCCATATCAACGCCAATTGCCAGATAATATTCAAGTAATTTTATATCTTCTGAAAATTTATCACTTATATTTGTCATTATGCGCGCATTATGTCATAGCACTAATAATAATATCAACCAAAAGAATTAGCATGAGCAATAATCATGAGCAGCAATATTGAACGCGAAGAAATTTCAACCGATATTTTAATAGTAGGCGCAGGTCCTACAGGGCTTAGCGCAGCTATTCATATTAAGCAATTGGCTCAAGCAAAAAATTTGGATATTTCTGTAACAATTATAGAAAAATCCGCTGAAATAGGTGGGCATATAGTTTCTGGGGCGGTTCTTGATATAAGCGCGTTAAATGAATTGCTTCCTGATTGGAAAAAAAGAAAAGCACCAATAACAAATTTGGTTAAGGAAGATAAATTTTATTTACTCTCTAAAAAAAATTCACTTTTAGTACCTAATTTTTTACTACCCCCGCAAATGAAAAGGAAAGAATCATATATTATTTCTCTGGGGGAAATGTGCCAATGGTTAGCAAAAATTGCTGAAGATTTAGGGGTTGAAATTTATCCATCAACCGCAGCGGCGGATTTGATTATAAATGAGGATGGCTCTGTTGGTGGCGTAATTAGTTCTGATTTAGGGCTTGATAAAAATGGCAAGCCGGGTGAGGATTATATTGCTGGCATTCTAATAAGGGCTAAATATTGTTTAATAGCTGAAGGGGCTAGAGGATCTTTAGCGCAAAAAATAATAAAAAAATTCCAGCTTGATAAAAATTGCTCAACACAAAAATATGCGCTGGGAATAAAAGAAATTTATCAATTGCCAAAAGAAAAATTAGATAGGCATCAAGAAGGCCTAATAGAACATTTTCTTGGTTTTCCCCTAGCCGGCAGGGCAAATGGGGGAGGATTTTTATATCACGCAAAGGGGGGGCAAATTTATTTGGGATTAATCACTCATTTGGACTATAAGAACCCCACCCTTTCACCCTTTGACGAATTTAACCGTTTCAAATCGCACCCTAAAATAAAACAAATTATAAATGGCCTAAAACCAGTTTCCTATGGTGCACGTGCAATTAATAGTGGTGGTCTACAATCAATTCCTAAACTAGCCTTTAAGGGGGGCGCATTAATAGGTTGTTCGGCCGGATTTATGAATTTAGTTGCAACTAAGGCAATTCACTTAAATATGTTTTCAGCAATGATAAGCGCAAGAGAAGTTGTAAAAGCGCTGGAGCAAAATAGAGCCAATGATATTTTACAGGATTTGCAACAAAAAGTCTTAGCTAAAAATATAGAAAAAGAATTAAAACAGGTAAAAAATGCAAAAATATTATGGTCTAAATTTGGCACTTTTCTTGGCTCAATCTTAGCCTTTTTTGATCTTTGGTTCATCAGCATATGTAAATTTTCTCTCTTTGGGACTTTACAACATAAACAGGCGGATTATTTGGCAACAAAAGCTAAAAATAAATGTAAAAAACTAATTTATAAAAAGAACAATAATGATTTTATTTTAGATAAATCTTCTTTAGTTCATTTGGCCAATATTTCCTATAATGAAAATCAGCCAAATAATTTGCAAATTGTTGATGAACAAATATTGACAGAAGAAATTTTACCAAAATATGGGGCAATTTTACCCCTATTATGTCCGGCCGGAACTTATGAAATTATAAAAAGGAATAATAAAGATATTTTGCAAATAAATAGCGCCAATTGCCTACACTGCAAAAGCTGCGATATTAAAGATCCATATCAAAATATAGTTTGGACAACTCCTGAGGGGGGATCGGGGCCAAATTATTCCTCAATGTAATAATGTATAATGGCGTTTAATTGTTTGCTTGCTTAATTTGTAAATTTGTAAAAATATCCAATCTATATATTATGGTTAGTGGAGAAATATAGTGATTAAAAATTTAAGATATTGCGCCTTTATTTTAGCAGGAATATTCTTCTTTCTAATTCCTGTTAGTTTTTCTAATGCGCAAAATTTTCCATTTGAAATAAATATTCCGACCCTTTCGGGTAGTTTTTTAGCTGGCGAGCAAGCCTTTAGCGATTTAAGAACAGAAGAAGCTGCTAATTTTTTTCTAGATGCGGCCGAATCAGATTGGGAAAATCCGGCAATAATTGAACGAGCATTTATTGCCTTAGTTTCTGATGGGCGAATTGAAGATGGAGCAGTATTGGCTCAACATCTGATAGAAATGGAGCCAACAAACGCCATTGCCCGTTTGGTTTTAGGAACTGTTGCCCTCAAAGAGCGCCGCTATGCTTCTGCAATAGCTCAATTTAGAAGGACACGTTCAACCAATTTTGTCGGCGTTTCCGCAATTATTTTAGCTTCATGGTCACTAATTGGCGAGAATAAATTTTCCAGATCACAACAATTACTCAGAAAATTAGATAGATCCGGACTTGAAGATTTTTTAATTTTTCACCGCGCCCTAATGGCTGATATTGCTGGCAAACGCGATTTGGCACTTAAATATTCAAAAATGGCCTATGAAACAGATCCCTTTATTCCTCGCATTGTTGAAGCCAGAGCGCGTATTTTAGCTAATTCGCTTCTTTTTGATGCAGCCAGAGAAGTTATTAATAATTATCAAAATGAAGGCTATTCGCACCCTGAAATAGAAAAAATTGCCAAATATATAAATAATAAAAAACGTCCCGGAAAAATGATAAATAATGTGCAAGAAGGGGCAGCAGAACTTTATCATAATATTGGCACAGCCCTAGCGCGTGAGGGTGATAGGGAATTGGCTTATATGTTTTTGCGGCTTGGGCAATATTTAGATAAAGATAATGCAATTATTATAATGGCTTTGGGGCAAATGCTAGAAGAAGTGGAACTTTATCAAGATGCAAATGAGCTTTATGCAACAATTTCCACTAATTCGTCCCTGAAATTATTATCAGAATTAAGAATTGCCGAAAATCTCAGATTGCTTGGAGACGCTGAAACGGCAATTAAAAGATTAAGAAATATCTCAACTCTTAATCCAACAAATATTGATGCCCTATTAACCTTAGGAGATATATTAAGATTTGAGAAAAAATATGCAGAGGCAATAAAGGTTTATACAAAAATAATTGAACTTACGGGCGGTAACAGGGCGCTAGATTGGCGTTTTTACTATGTGCGTGGCATTGCCTATGAAAGATCAGACATATGGGAGTTAGCGGAAAAAGATTTTCTCAAAGCATTAGAATTAAACCCAAATCAACCTCAAGTGCTAAATTATCTTGGCTATAGCTGGGTTGATAAAAATATGAATTTGTTAGAAGGGTTGGAGCTAATTAAAAGGGCGGTTAATGCCAGCCCTGATGATGGTTATATAATTGATAGTCTTGGTTGGGCTTATTACCGTTTAGGTCAATATGATAAAGCCATTAGTGCGCTAAAGAGGGCCTTAAATCTGCTTCCCAATGATCCGGAAATAAATGATCATTTGGGCGATGTTTATTGGCGTGTTGGTAGGAAATTAGAAGCGCGCTATCAGTGGAAAATTGCTATTGATGTTGATAAGGATGGAGTTGTGACAGAAAGAGCAAAACCAAAATTAGAAAATGGCCTTGATTAAGATTATTACTTTTTAATTTTATGGAAAATAATATTTTTTCAGAATTTGCCCCCGCAAAAATCAACCTTGCCCTACATGTGCTGAGTAGGCAAAAAAATGGTTATCATCTACTTGATAGTTTGGTTGTTTTTGCCAATATTGGCGATAGAATATATGCTAATTTTGCAACAAAAGATAGTTTTGTAATAAACGGTCCTTTTGCTAAGGAACTAGCCGATGGAAAAGAAAATTTAGTCCTTTTGGCATTAAATTTATTCCGAGAAAATTTCCCCGATAGTTTGCCTGAGGGCATTTTTTTGCGGCTTAAAAAAAATCTGCCAATAGCTTCCGGGATTGGTGGGGGATCTGCTGATTGTGCAGCTTCTTTACGCCTATTTAGCAAAATGAGCAAAAAAAAAATAAATCAAAATAAATTAATCAATCTAGCGCAAAATCTGGGTGCTGATGTTCCTGCTTGCCTTCTTAGCAAGCCCCTAATAATGCAAGGAAAAGGTGAACTTATAAAGAGAATAGCTCCCATGCCCAAAACATATATTATTTTGGTTAATCCCCTTATAAATATTTCCAGCGGTGAAATTTTTTCCTCCCTTAAAAAGGTTAATAACAGCCCCTTAAAAAAAATAGATTCTCATTTTAATTCACTAGAATCTTTGGCAGACTGGCTAAAGCAAACCCGCAATGATTTATTGCCTTCAGCATTAAAAATTGCTCCCATAATAAAGGAGATAATTGACACGCTAAAAAATATTGATGGTTGCTATTTTGCGCAAATGTCTGGCTCAGGTGCAAGCGTCTTTGGCCTATTTGCAAATAAAAGCAAAATATTTTCAGCCCAACAAAATTTAGTAAAAAAATGGCCAGATTTTTGGATAAAAACAGGAAAAATAATTTAGAGCCTATCCCTTAAATATGATGGTTTTTTTGCCATTTAACATTATTCTTTTTTCTAAATGCAACCTGACTGCCCGCGCCAAAACGCGACTTTCTATTTCTTCACCCTCCATAATCATGGTTTTCACATTATAAGTATGATCAATATGGGCTATGTCCTGCTCAATTATTGGCCCTTCATCAAGCTCCGGTGTAACATAATGGGCAGTTGCTCCAATAATTTTTACCCCCCTCTCAAAAGCCTGGTGATATGGTTTAGCTCCCTTAAAAGAGGGTAAAAAAGAGTGATGAATATTAATTATTTTTCCGGCCAATTTATTTGCCAATTCAGCGGATAAAATTTGCATATAGCGCGCTAAAACGATTAAATCCACATTATTTTCTACAAAAAAATTGAGTAATTTTTGCTCCTGAATAAATTTATTTTCTTTATTTATAGGCCAATGGAAAAAATCTATATTTTCGCTTTGCGCTATAGATCTTGCATTCTCATGATTAGAAATAATTGCCAAGACCTTAGCATTTAGACGCCCTATTTTTATCTGATATAATAGGCGGCGTAATGCATGGTCAAATTTTGAAACCATAATAATAATTTTTGGCTGCACCGCCATATTAGTAATTGATAATTGCATATTAAACTTTGCAATTATCGGATTTAGTGCTGTTTGAATTTCTTTAACTGTTATTTTATTTTGGAAAGCAATTTGTATGCGCATAAAAAAATAATTGCTTTCCTTATCCCAAAATTGATTGCTGGTTTCAATATTTGCGCCAAGTTCGGCCAGCCTACTAGTAATATTAGCAACAATAAAAGGTCTATCCTCACATGAAAGCGTGATAATAAAATTATTTTCGCTCATTGGCTTTCCTTAAACTCTTCTTTATCATTAGGCTAAATATTAAATCCGTCTGAAATATTTAGTTATTCCCATGATAGAAATTAAAAATCTACAAAAAAAATATTTATCCTTAAATAATGAAGTAAAGCAGGCTATTAGTAAGAAACAACCAATAGTAGCACTTGAATCCACCATTATAACGCACGGCATGCCCTATCCGCAAAATTTGCAAATGGCATTAAATGTTGAACAAATTGTGCGCAAAAATGGGGCTATTCCAGCAACTATAGCAATTATGGATGGAAAATTACGCGTTGGTTTGGATAGGGCTGAACTGACAAATTTAGCAAAAAATGCCAATAAAGCATTTAAGGCTTCCCGAAAAGATGTTGCCTATATATTAAGTAAAAGGCAAATGGCCGGCACAACTGTTGCAACGACAATGCAAATTGCCGCTCTTGCCGCAATAAGATTTTTTGCTACAGGCGGTATTGGCGGCGTCCATAGGGGAGCTGAAAAAAATTTTGACATTAGCGCTGATCTTGAAGAATTAGCTAAAACCGCTGTTGCGGTAATTTGCGCGGGAGCAAAATCAATATTAGATATTGGCAAAACCCTTGAAGTGCTTGAGACAAAGGGCGTTCCTATTATTGGCTTTAATAGCGAGGAATTTCCTGCCTTTTACCTTAGAAAAAGCGGCTATAAATTAGAGCATAATCTTTCTGATGTTAGGGAGATAGCCTTAATGTTAAATATTCAATGGAGTTTAGATATGGCAGGGGTGGTAATTGCCAACCCTATTCCAAAAGAAAAGGAAATGAAAGGGGAAGATATAAATTCTTTTATAAATATTGCGCTAAAAGAAGCCAAAGAAAATAATATTGGCGGAAAAAATATAACCCCATTTTTACTAAAAAGAATATTTGAATTAAGTAATGGCCAATCTTTGGAGGCGAATATTGCTTTGGTTGAAAATAATGCTGCTTTGGCGGCAAAAATAGCCAGAGCCTATCAAAATATGGATAAATTATGAGATTAAATTTACCTAAAATAGATAGGGTGTTGGTTTTTGGCGATATTATGCGCGATATTATTGTTATTCCTGAAGGAAATATGGTTTATGGTTCAGATGTGCGGGCAAAAATTGATGAAAGGGCGGGGGGAGCGGGAGCAAACCAGGCAAGTTGGCTAGCCCTAAACCATGTTCCGGTTAGCCTAATGGCAAAGGTTGGGTTGATTGATTTAGTGCATTATCAAAATTTACTTATTTCTAGGCAAATTACCCCGCTCTTGGTCGGTGATGAAAATTTACCAACCGGTCATTTAGTAACTATTGTTGATAAAAGCGGGGAGAGAAGTTTTTTTACCGATAGGAGCGCCAATATTAATTTTTCTAAAAATAATATTGGCAAAGAAGTTTTAGAAAAAATCTCATTATTAAATATTTCCGGCTATGCTTTTTTTGCCCCCAAACCAAGAGAGGCAGCGCTTTATCTTCTTAAAAAAGCAAAGGAAAAAAATATTGCCTTTTCTATAGATCCAGCCTCTAGCTCTTTTCTTAAGGAAATGGGAATCGATAATTTTCTTAATGTGACAAGGGGAGCAAAATTATTTTTCCCCAATGAAGAAGAAGCAATGATTTTAAGTGGAAGTGACAATATAAAAGAACAGGTCAGAATTTTGGGGCAGTTTTATGATTATATTATTATTAAAAGGGGAAAAAAAGGTTCTCTCATCGGCAATAAAAAGGGAATTTTGGCAACAGCAAAAGCAGTAAAAATTAAAATAATTGATAGTTCAGGCGCAGGGGACGCTTTTTTAGGCGGCTTTATTGGCGCTTTAAGGGCAGGTAAAAAAATAAAAGAATGTTTAATTAAAGGAAATGAAATGGGAGCAATGGCGGGCACAAAACTTGGCGCGCAACCACAACTTACAATCCCCAGCTGCTAAGCAGATCAATCTATATAGCCAGCAAACCACCAACCAAAGGCACAAATAGTTAGCCTTAAATTACCGTCTAACGATTACCTTCGCTCCCACCTTGACCCTATCATAAAGATCTATCACATCATCATTGGTTAAGCGAATACAGCCAGAGGATACGGCCTGGCCGATAGTCCAGGCTTCGGTTGTCCCATGCAAACGATAAAGGGTTGAGCCAATATAGAGCGCACGCGCACCAAGCGGATTATCGGGTCCTCCTGGCATAAAGGCGGGCAAGCCAGGAATGCGTTTACGCATTGCAGCTGGCGGTGTCCAGCTTGGCCATTCGGCCTTACGGCTAATACGATGAATACCAGACCATTGGAATCCTTCACGGCCAACACCAACGCCATATTTAAGCGCTTTTCCACCCTCTAAAACCAAATAAAGGCGGCGTTCTGAAGTTTCAACAATAATAGTCCCGGGCTTTTCCTTAGTTTTATAATCAACAATTTTTTTCTTGATAGGAGAAACACCCCTTCTGGCAGCCTGACGCTCGCTAGGAGTTTCCCATTTATTCGTATCGGGGTTATAGACACGTGCGGCTGAGGCAGGAAAAACCAGTAAAAAAGCAGTAATAATTACAGATAAAGATGCAATGAATAATTTAATTTTGCTCATTTGTCCCCCATGTCCCCTTTGTTTTCCATCTATCTTTTATTGCCTTACTTGGTTTAACCACAGTTGACCTAACCTCAGTTATTCTGCCCTACCAAAGCTTATTTTGCTACATACATAAGACGTTTTACAGCAATTAAAAGTTGCTCTGCTTAATTCTAACCCGGGCTTTTTAACTAAATTTTCTTGTCAACAAAAGTGAAATTATAAACTATTCAAGCAGCATAGAATAAAATTGTTAATATGTTGCCAAAATGCTACATTTAAGTTCACCTTTTTGCAAACAGCGCTTAACTACTTAGTATCATATATGGATGACCACCATGAGCGAACGAGCAAAATATTTAGCAGCTAAATCGGCCTTTGAAGAACTAAATGGGGCAAAATATATTGGGCTTGGCACCGGCTCCACCGCTAAATATTTCGTTGATTTGCTCGGCAAGGCTGTTGCTAATGGTTTTGAATGTAAAACTGTTGCAACTTCTAATAAAACTGAAAAACAGGCCAGAGAATTAAATATTCCCCTAATTGATCTGGATGAGGTTGATGAACTTGATTTAGTAGTAGATGGGGCGGATGAAATTGATAATAATCTCAATTTGATCAAGGGAGGCGGAGGGGCCTTGCTGCGCGAAAAAATTGTTGCCAGTAAGAGCAAAAAAATAATTATAATTGCGGATAAATCAAAATTAGTTACAACATTGGGAAAATTTCCCCTACCCATTGAAATAAATAAATTTGCCCACAAAACCACAATGAGAGCAATAGAAAAAATTATGCCAAAATTTGGTGAGACAAATAGGCTAGAATTAAGAAAAAATTCCAAAGGAGAAAATTTTATTACCGATGGCGGTCATTTTATTATTGATGCATTTTTTGGCCGCATTTCTGATGCAAGAAAACTATCCTGCGCCCTATTAGAAATACCGGGCATTGTGCAGCATGGGCTATTTCTTAATATGTGTGATTTAGCTCTGGTTGCAGATAATGAAGACGTATATAGATATGAGAAATAAATTAATTTTAACACAAATATATAGAGATATTAATGAGCAAAATGACTAAATTCTACCAAATTTTACTAGCGGCTTTAATAGCGACTTTTATGTCCTTTAGCACCGCAAACGCACAGGAGTTAGCCCCTGATCACGTCGCTTTGGCACGAAAATATGTTGATTTAACCGATCAGGCAAAAATTTATGAAGTTACCCTATTGCAATCGGGTATAAATACTATGCAAACGCTTCTTTCTACAAACCCCGAAATTAAAGACGAACTTGATGAAGCTATTGGCTTAACAATCAAAGAATATGCAGAACAAAAGGATGCATTATTCAACCAATTTGCGCGCGTTTATGCCTCCCGCTTCACTATGGAGGAATTACAGCAAATTATTGATTTTTATGAAAGTGATGTTGGCAAAAAATTAACGGAAAATAATATTGAAATAAATAAGGATTTGCAGAAAGTGTTAGGCGTATTTGAGGCGAATTTGCGAGTGGAATTTCTAGCCAAAGTGCGGGCAAAATTGCGCGCCAAAGGGTTAGATATATAGGGCTGGATATATAGATTAATAGTGCTATATTGCCAAAATTTTAGCAAAAGTCCTCGCTAAAGAGGGCTTTTTGCCTTATTATACCATGTTGGATTAGCAGGGATATTATGAGTAAAAATTATGATTTAATTGTTATTGGTGGTGGCTCTGGTGGGGTGCGAGCTGCCAGAATGGCGGCAACTTATGGTGCCAAAGTCGCTATAATTGAGGAATATCGCTATGGTGGAACATGCGTAATTAGGGGCTGTGTGCCAAAAAAATTATTTGTTTATGCTTCGCGCTTTCCCGAGCTTTTTGAACTTTCCTCTGATTTTGGTTTTGATGTTAGTGCCAAATTTAACTGGTCAACTTTGCTGGCGAATAAAAATAGGGAAATATCTCGCCTGGAAGAATTATATGTTAAAACATTAAAAAATTGGAAAGTTGATATATTTCGCGATAAGGGAATAATTGAGGGAGCAAATGAGGTTCGCTTAAAAAGAGAAAATAAAATTCTTAAAGGCAAATATATACTTATTGCCACAGGCGCAAAACCATTTAAGCCCAATATTAAGGGGGCGGAATATGGCATAACCTCTAATGAAGCGCTGGATTTTAAGCATTTGCCCAAACGTTTACTAATTGAGGGGGGGGGATATATTGCGGTTGAGTTTGCTTCAATTTTTCTAGGGCTTGGAGTTGATGTTTGTTTGGCTTATCGACGAGATTTAGTTTTACGTAATTTTGACAATCATATTCGCGTTACATTAGAAAAAAGCCTTTTGGCAAAAGGATTGGATTTACATTATCAGGCCAGCATAATCAGGTTGGAAAAAAATGATGCAGCTATAGATGTTTATTTTTCTAATGGAGAAAAAGATAAATTTGATGCTGTAATGTTTGCGACTGGGCGTGTGCCAAATATTGAAGGGCTTGGTTTGGGTAATGCCGGTATTGCAAAAAATTCTAATGGGGCAATTGAGGTAGATGATTATGGACAGACAATGTGTCCTTCAATTTATGCGGTTGGCGATGTAACAGGCAAAGTGCAGCTGACTCCTGTGGCAATTAGAGAAGGGGCAGCTTTTGCCGAAAATCTGTTTAACAATAATCCAATTAAGGTAGATTATTCGCTTATTCCAACGGCAATTTTTACCGAACCGGAAATTGGCACAATCGGTTTAAGCGAAGAAAGGGCGGTTGAAATTTACAAAAATATTGAAATTTACATCGCTAATTTTCGGCCAATGATAAATACGCTTGGGGAAAATGATGAAAAAATGCTTCTTAAATTAATAACAAGAAAAAATGGCGGTCGTGTTCTGGGTTGCCACATTGTGGGGCATGGAGCTGGTGAAATGATTCAGCTAATTGCCATTCCAATGGGCATGGGAGCCACAAAGGCAGATTTTGATAGAGCCATCGCGGTTCATCCAACCGCAGCAGAAGAATTAGTTACCTTTAAGGCACCTTCTTATATATATGAAAATGGGAAAAAATTGTCATAGATAATACTCAGTCAGTTGTGAAGAATTTTTATTGATATTTGCGGAAATCAGAAGTCAGGAGTTGGAAATCGGAAGGCGGAAATCGTGTCAACTGTCAACCTTTTTTAGGTGTATTAGTTGAGATTTGTCTGACATTTTTTATAAATTGCAATTGTATGAGAAAGGATATTAGAAATGAACTCTTATTAAGAAAAGATCATTAAACCGAAGTTAGGTCTATTAGAGCTTGCCAAGCAGCTT